>JBPCNM010000368.1:0-6085 GCA_051001255.1 Solirubrobacteraceae bacterium | reverse complement strand
CGGCCGCTCCCAGGTGCGGGTCGCACAGCGGCATCGCGATGTAGACGCCCCGCTCGACGTCGCCCGTCTCCCAGGTGGCGAGGATGCCGCGGTGGCGATCGCGCCGGACGGCGGGGCCGCCCCCCTCCACGAGGCGGCGGAAGGCCGGGTCGTGCGCGATCGGCCGGTGGATCACCTTGACGGCCGCGCCCCGGTCGCGCTCGCGGTCGACCGCCGTCCAGACCGCGCCCAGCGGTCCGTCGCCGATCGAATCGACGAGGCGGAAGCCGCCGACCGTCGCGCCGGAGCCGAGGCGCTCGGCGCCGAAGCTCACCATGGGCGGGCCCGGCTCATGGCGCCAGCCCGGTCACGGTGCGGACCGCCGGCGGCCCCATGCTCGTGTCGACGATCCCGAGGTAGGTCGCACGGACGAGCGCCTCGGCTCGCCCGGCGGCGCCGAGCCGGCCGTAGACGTTGCGCAGCCGCCGGTACAGCTCGCGCTCGGAGTAGCCGGCCGAGCGTGCGAGATCGGCCACGGTCTGGCCCGTCGCAAGCGCTTGGAGCCACTGCGCCTCCTGCACCGAGACCACCCCGTCGGCGCGGCGGCGGCGGCGGCGCGTGGCCAGCCAGCGCGCGACGGTGGGTGGGAGCAGGACGCGGTTGGCCACGGCCGCGCGCACGACGGCCACGATCTCCACGATCGAGGAGTCGCGCCCGACCACGCCGACGGCGCCGCGCTCCAGCGCCGTGGCATACGCCTCGGGCGTCAGCTCGCGCAGCAGGACGACGAGCGCGCACTGCTCGTCGGACGCCGTCTCGGGAACGGGCTGGCCGTCGGTGACGAGCGCGACCCAGCGGCCCCGATCCCCGGCGCTGGGCAGCTCGTCGATGTCAGAGACCTCGAGCCCCGACTCGCGCAGAGCGTGCGAGAGGCCGAGGCAGTACACCGAGGAGGCGTCGACGATGACCACGGGCCGCATGCGCCAACGGCGGCTGCCGCCTGCGTCGGAGTATGCAATGCCATTCCGCCAGCCTTCCGAGTCGGTGGGTTACAACCCGCCGGGGATCGATGTCACCGCTGCGCTTGCACCGGTCGAGCCCGGAACTATCGGCTCAAACGGATCCATTGATCTCGGTGCGAACCATCGCATGAACCGGAGCCGGCGGGCGTCTGGTGCGACGCACTGCTGACAGTCACTGGCAGGAGTCCGCCGAGCGGTGACGGAGGTCTGCCCCGGGCTCTCGTTGGGCACGGTCGTCGTGATCACGGAACTGAATCCTTCCTTCGGGGGGACGGCGGACCCTAGGTTTCCCCCCCGGCTTCGTCACCTTGCTGGCGCAACGGCGGGGACGGAGCTGCGTAGCGGCGCGTGTAGCGGGCCACCCTGGCCACGTAGTCGCGCACCTCGGCCGGGATCGTTCCGGCCGCGCGCACGCGGGAGCTGCCCACGCGGTAGGCGGCCGCCAACAGGAGCGCGCGGTCGCCGCGCGCGGCGGCGACTCGCGTCCGGATCGCGCACAGGTACTCGCCGAGGGCATGGATCGAGTCGGGCGCCGAGAACACGGAGGCACCACCGCCGTCCACGTCGATGCTCCACTGCCGGAAGACGCTCGGGGTCCATTTCACGATGCCGTACTCGTCGGTGCCGGGGCTGCGCGCGCGAGGATCGAAGCCGGACTCGACCTGGAGCATCGCGGCGATCAGCGCCGGCGTGACCTCCTTCGCCGGGCAGCGATGGGCGGCGCCGATGATGTCGTCGCGGTAGCGGGCGGGGATCGCCGCGCCCGGGCGCAGCTCCCCGCCGACGAAGGCCTCCGAACCGGCGCCCGCGGCACGCGGCGGCTCTTCGTCAGGGCGCTGGGCGGTCAGGGTCGCCACGGCCACCGCGAGCGTCGCCAGCGCGCCGGCGACGAGCGCCCACAGCCGCCTCCCGGGACGCGGCATGGCGCGCCGCGGTCGTGCGCCGTCCCCGCGCTCGCCCAGCTCGCGGATGCGCTCGCCGATCTCCTCGCGCCGCGCCTCGCGCGCCGCCTCGTCGGGGTCGAGCAGAGCGACGATCGCCGCGCGCCAGCCGGCCGGGATGTCGGGCTCGAGCCGGAGCGGCTCGTTGCCGCGCGCGTAGGACTGGGCCCGCAGGGCGCGCGCGCGCGCCGTCTGGCCGTCGAAGGGGAACCGTCCACCGCTCAGCGTCAAGTGGGCGACGATCCCGAACGCCCACAGGTCACGCGCAGGGCGCACGCGCGCGCCGTGCTGGGTTACCCGCTCCGTCCACCACTCGGGGGGGACGAAGTCGATCGAGGCCGGCTGCGGCGCGTAGGCGTGGGTGCCGTCCAGCTCGGCGGCGAGCCCGAAGTCGGCCAGGCGCACGCTGCCGTCCGCGAGGATCAGCACGTTCGCGGGCTTCACGTCACCGTGCACCCAACCGCGCGCGTGGAGCCCGGTCAGCGTGTCCCACAGCTCGGCCAGCATCCGCGAGGCGCCCGGTGGGGGATCGCCGTCGCCGTGGCTCGCGGTCAGCTCGCGCAGGCTGGTCCGGGCGCGCTCCATGGCGAGCACCCGGGCGCCGCACAGGGGCGTGTCGCCGGCCTCGGCCACGAGGATCTCGAACGTCCGGATCAGGCCGCGCTCCCGCCGGGTCGCGAACCGCAGCTCGCGCTCGACCACCTCGGAGAGATGCCCCAGATGCCCGGGCGAGATCGCGTCTGCCGGGAGGAACTTCAATGCCGCCTCCGTCACGTCCCAGGGCGAGCCGCCTACGCAGCGCGCGGCGTACACGCTGCCCCAGGCGCCGGAGCCGATCGGCTCGCCCACCTCCCAGCGCCCCACGCGAAAGCCGGCGGGTACGACCACCGGCGTTGCGGCGGGCGGGGACTCGATCGGATCGTCTCGCTCCAACGGGGCTCGCTACGGCAGCAGGGACAGGTGCGTGCCGCGGATCAGATCGAACCGCAGGGCGATCGAGACGAGGGCCTCGCGCTTGTGCTCCAAGCGCTCGGCGTGGTCGCCCGGTCCGGAACGCTCGCGCGCACGCACTCGGAGCTTGCGCTCGGCCAGGTAGTCGACGTGGAAGCCGACCGCGCCGGGAGTCAGGTCGGCGCATCCTTCGGCCTCGGCCAACCGCTCCGCCACCGCGCGGTCCGAGGGCACCGAGGCGGAGGACGGATCGCGTAGGCGCGGCTCGCAGAGCGCGACGAGTACGAGGAAGTACTTCGCCCGCTCGTCGAGCGAGAACGAGCTGGAGGTGGACTCGCCGTCCCGCGGCCCGTCCGGCCCCAGGAACCCGTGCGCCGGAGCGAACACCAGCAGGTCGGCGGTGCCCGCGGCAACCGGGACCATCAGGCGGGAGAACTCGAACGGGATCGGGGCGCGCATCCGGCCGGGCCCGACCTTCACGAACTCCCCCCCGCCTTCGGGGTTCTCCACGACGTAGGTCTGCTCCCGGGCGAAGTTGGTCAATAGCCAGAAGTCCTCGGTGGCGTGGATCTCACCCGCGAGCCGCGACACGCTCGGATCGGCGAGTCCGACGTCCACGCCGGGCCCCGAGTCGGCGCGGCCGAAGCGCAGCGCGTCACCCGGCCCGAGCGTCCAGCTCCGGGGCGCCTCTCCCCCTGGCCCGGCCGCCGTCTGCACGATCACGCTCTCCACCAGAGATCTCCCACTCGGTGCCCGGGCATGACTCTACCTTCCGGCGTCCGCAGTTGGTGGCAGGAACCCGCCAGCGGGCGGCGCGATCCCGCCGTCTGGCCTTCCCCCGCACGGTCGGGACTTGCGCCGTGGGTGCCCGCGACCACCGCGCTCCCGTGGCCCGGACGGCAACGGCGGGCTCCGGTCGACGGCGGCAGGTACCTGACGGGTCGCGAGCGGTGCCTTCTGCCACCGCACAGCAAGAGGTAGACATCCGGCTAGGCCCGTCGCGACGGCCCCGAACCTTATTCCACCGGAAAGGATTGCAACATGTCCCTCGATGCCCAGACCATCATCCACGCGTGGCGCGACGAGTCCTATCGCGCGCCACTGAGCGACGCGGAGCGCGCGCAGATCCCGGTCGCGCCCGAAGGCGCCGCGACCATGAGCGACGAGGAGCTCGGGCAAGCCGCGAGCGGAGTCGGCGCGTTGCCGCTCCCCGCGCCGGTCGACGGCATCGTCGGCGGCGTCGTCGACTGCGTCCTCGACCGCGTCGACCAGATCGGCGCTTCCGTCCGGCAGCCCTGACGGGCGCCCTACGACGAGACGCACGAGCCATGGTGCCCACCTCCGTGACCACCGATGCGCCCCCGGTCCCCGCCGTCACCGCGCTCGCCCTCGCCGCGGGCCGGGGCGAGCGCGAGGACGCGACGATCGCCGGCGTGGTCGCGGAGGTCGGGCACGCGGCCGTCGCCCGGTACCGGGTGCGGGCGATGGAGCACTTCGCCAAGGGGCAGGAGGCGATCTCGCTCCCGCACTTCGCCCCGCCGCTGCTGGTGGCCGCGATGTGGAGCCTGCTCGCGCTCGTGGCGATCGCCTTCGTCCTCGCCGTCTCGATCACGGTCCCGACGTACTCCCAGGCCGCCGCGCTGCTCGTGGAGCGCGGCCAGGAGGGCTGGCCGACGGTCGTGGCCCTGTTCCCGCCCTCGGAGACCGGCCGAGTGCGCCGCGGGCAGGAGGTCCGGCTCACGCTGCCGGGGTCCGAGCACAAGGTGACGCTGAGGATCGGTCAGGTCGAGGGCGTGCTGAGCGCTGAAGAGATCCGGCGCCGCTTCGAGCTCTCGCCCGCGGCCGCCGCCGCGGTCAGCGGCCCGGCCGCCTTCGCCCTGATGCCCCTGCGCCTCCCGCTCGGCGCCGGCCGGCCGGCCGACTTCGTCGACACATTCGCGGTCGCCGACGGGCACCTCGGCGACCGGCGCATCGTGTCCCTGCTGCCCGTGATCGGGGACTGATGGCGCGGCGCAAGGTTCCCGTCATGCGCCAGGACTCGGAGCTCGAGTGCGGCGCCACGTGCCTCGCCATGGTCCTCGGCTACTACGGGCGCGACGTCACCGTGGCCGAATGCCACGAGCGCTGCAACGTCGGGCGCGACGGCCAGAGACCGCGCTGGACATCGCCAAGGCCGCCCGCACCTACGGCCTGCAGGTGATCCCGTATACGGTGGAGCTCGACGACCTGGCGAACGTGCCGTGCCCGGCGGTCATCCACTGGGGCTTCAAGCACTTCGTCGTGCTGGAGCGCTCCACGGATCGCGGCGCGGTCATCGTCGACCCCGGCCGGGGACGGATCAAGGTCGACCGCGACGAGCTCGACCGCGAGTTCACCGGCGTCGTGCTCGCGATGGCCCCGGGCTCGGCGTTCGACGAGCGCGAGCCCGAGGAAGAGCGTCCCTCGCACTGGAGGCTGCTCGCCCGGCGGGCGTTCTCCGCCCCGGGCGCGCGCCGGCTGCTCGTGCAGATCGTGCTCGCGTCGCTGCTGCTGCAGGCGCCCGGGCTCGCCGTGCCGGGGCTGACGAAGGTGCTCGTCGACTCCGTCCTGCCGCTGCAGATCGACGACATCATGCCGATCCTGGCCGCGGGCATCGCGCTCATCCTGCTCACCCAGCTCATCACGAGCTACCTGCGCAGCCTGCTGCTGGTGTCCCTGCAGGCGCGGCTGGACGCCCAGCTGATGACGGGCTTCTTCGAGCACGTCCTGTCGCTGCCCTACCAGTTCTTCATGGAGCGCTCGAGCGGAGACCTGATCCAGCGCCTCTCCTCCAACGCGCAGATCCGCAACGTGTTGAGCAACCAGACGGTCTCGGCGCTGCTCGACGGACTGCTCGTGATCGTCTATGCGGTGATCCTCGTCGCCGTCGAGCCCATGTTCGGGCTCGTGGCGGTGAGCCTCGGCGTCATCCAGATCGGGCTGCTCGTGGCCACGACGCGCCGGATCACCGCGCTGACCACGCAGGAGCTCGAGGAGGTCGCCCAGAGCCAGGGCTTCATGGTGGAGACGCTGACCCGCATCGGCTCGCTCAAGGCGGCCGGCGTGGAGGACCGCACGCTGTCGCACTGGACCGGCCTGCTGGGGAGCCAGCTCGAAGCCAGCATGCGGCGCGGCCGCCTGACCGCCGCGATCGCCTCGGTCACCTCGACCATC
>JBPCNM010000367.1:0-7901 GCA_051001255.1 Solirubrobacteraceae bacterium | reverse complement strand
CTGCATGACCTCCAGCAGCGCCGACTGGACCTTCGCGGGAGCGCGGTTGATCTCGTCGGCGAGCAGGAAGTTGCAGAACACCGGGCCCAGCTCGGTGTCGAACCCGCCCGTGTCGGCGCGGTAGATGCGCGTGCCTACCAGGTCGGCCGGCACCAGGTCGGGCGTGAACTGCAGGCGCTTGAACGAGCCGCCGAGCACGTCGGCCACGGTCTTGATGGTCAGCGTCTTGGCCAGCCCCGGCACGCCCTCGAGCAGCACGTGCCCGCCGGCCAGCAGGGCGACCAGCAGCCGCTCGAGCATCCCCTCCTGACCGACGATGACGCGCTTGACCTCGAACAGCGCGCGCTCCAGGGCCGCGTGTGCCTCGCGCGCCGGGCTCTCCTCGCGGTCCTCAAGGGCGCGGAGGCGCAGGTCCTCGGTGCTCACGTCGCTGTCTACTCCCTCGTCGAGTGCGGGGCGGGTCGGGCGCTCATCCCAGCTGGAGCTGTTCGGGGCGCGTGCCGAGCTGCACGTCGATCGTACGCTGCCGGCCGCCGCGCTCCACCGTGAGCTCGATGCGCTCGCCCGGCTTGCGCTCCAGGACGACCCGCGACAGGTCCTCCGGCTTGGCGATCGGGGTCCCGTCGAGCGCCGTGATGCGGTCGCCGGTGCCCAGGTCGCTGGTCGCCGCGGGGCCGTCGGGCGTGATGGCGTTAACGACGGCGCCGTCGTCCGTGGGATCCAGGGTGGAGGAGACGCCGAGGTAGGCGCGCTCGATCTCCTCGCCCCTGACCAGCCGCGGGGCGATCTCCTTGACGGTGTCGACCGGGACGGCGAAGCCGACGCCGCTGGACTGGCGCGAGGAGGACGCGATCTGGGAGTTCACGCCGATCACGCGGCCCTGGGCGTCGAGCAGCGGACCGCCGTAGTTGCCGGGGTTGATGGCCGCGTCGGTCTGCAGGACGCCGGAGATCTGGAAGCCGCTGGGCGCCCTGATCTCACGGTCCAGCGCGGAGATGATGCCGGTGGTCACCGTGCCCGAGAGGCCGAACGGGCTGCCGATCGCGATCGCGGCGTCGCCGGGCCGCAGCTCGGAGGACGAGGCGAGCTCGAGCGGCTTCGTCTCGCCGGAGACCTTCTTGGGATCGACCTCGAGCACCGCGAGGTCGCTGGAGCGGTCCTTGCCCACGAGCTTCGCGGGCAGCGCGTCGCCGTCCTCGCCGAAGCGGACCGTGAACGTGTCGCCGGCCTCCACGACGTGGTCGTTGGTCACGACATGGCCCCGGGCGTCGATCAGGAAGCCCGAGCCGCTGCCGGCGCCCCCGTTGCCGCTGGCCTGGATGTAGGCGACGCCCGGAGCGGTCTGGGCGTAGATCTCGGAGACGCTCTGCGCGGCGCTCTGCGGCTGCGAGACCGCGGTGGTGCTGGGCGGCGCCGCCTGGGTGACGACCCGCTGGGTTTGATCGAAGACGCCGGCGACGGCCAGCACGGCGATCACGAGGCCGACCGCTGCCGCCCCCAGGAAGACGAAGAAGACGTTCGAGAGGCGGCGTGAGCGATTCATGCCCGACATACAAGCTCCATCCGGATAACGGCCGATAAGTCCTGCCTCAGGCGCAGCTGAAGCCGACTGCTACGCGGATCCGTCCGCGAGGGCGCGGCCGAGCGTCTCTCCCGCGGCTTCGAGCTCGGGCAGGTCCGTCGCCTCCTGCACGAGCTGGAGGTCGATCATGCGCTTGCCGAAGCCGTCGAGCCGGTCGGTCCCGACGATCGCGTGCAGCGGCACGCCCGCCTGGCGCGTGCGCGTGCCGATCTCGCCGACCAGCTTGCCCTCCAGCGTCTGCTCGTCGAGCTTGCCCTCGCCGGTCACCACCGCGCGGGCGGCACGCATGCGGGCGTCGAAGTCGAGCGCGTCGAGGATGAACGGGGCGCCGGGCTCGAGCTTCGCGCCGTGCGCGGCCCAGAGCCCGCCGCTCAGGCCCCCGGCGGCGCCGGTCATCGGGACGCCGCGCGGATCGCGCGGGAGGCGGGCGGCGAGCGCGTCCAGCCGGGCCTCCAGCCGGGCCACCAGCGCCGGATCGGCGCCCTTCTGCGGGCCGAACACCGCGGGCGCGCGCTCGAACGGCGTCCGCACGTCGGTCAGCACTACGATCCGGGCGCCGCCCAGGCCGCCGCGCTCCTCGATCGCCTCCAGCGCGCCCGCCCCGCCGTCGGTGGTGGCCGAGCCGCCGACGCCGAGCAGCACGACCTGCGCCCCGGCTCCAACGGCCGCGCAGATCAGCTCCCCGGTACCGTAGGTGGAGGCGGCCCAGGCGTCGCGCTCGGCCTCGGCCACCAGCCCGAGCCCGGAGGCGACGGCCATCTCGATCACCGCGGTCCCACCGTCCTCCACCAGCCCGAACGCCGCCTTGACCGGGCGACCCAGCGGACCGCGCACCTCGACGCCGACCGTCTCGCCGCCGAGCGCCAGCAGCAGCGCCTCCATCGTGCCCTCGCCGCCGTCGGCGAGCGGGCACAGGTCGGGCGCCATCAGGCCGGCGCGCTCGAGTCCGCGGCCGATCGCGCCCGCCACCTCGGCGGCCCGGAACGTGCCCTTGAAGGAGTCGGGCGCGACGAGCACCGGGCGCTCCGGAACGAGCTGCATCGACGTATCCTGCCAAGCTTCGCGCGTGGCGCGCACCGAGCACCGGATCTACGAGCTCGCCGGGCAGGAGGTCAAGCTCTCCAACCCCGACAAGGTCTACTTCCCGCAGGCCGGCGTCACGAAGGGCCAGCTCGCCGACTACTACGTGGAATGCGCCGACGCCGTGCTCAACCACCTGCGCGAGCGCCCGACCGTGCTCAAGCGCTACGCCGGCGGCATCGAGAGCGAGCCCTTCTACCAGAAGCGCGTCCCGCCCAAGCGACCCGGCTGGATCGAGACGGTGGTGCTCCGCTTCCCTTCGGGCCGCAGCGCGGAGGAGCTGGTGCCGGTTGACGCCGCTCACCTCGTCTGGGGCGTCTCGCTCGGCAACATCGACTGGAACCCGCACCCCGTCCGGCGCTCGGACCTCGACCATCCCGACGAGCTGCGCGTGGATCTCGACCCGATGCCGGACGCGGGCTGGAACGGCGTGCGGCGTGTCGCGCTCGTGGTGCGCCAGGTGCTGGAGGAGCACGGGCTCCGCGGCTACCCCAAGACGTCGGGCTCGCGTGGGATGCACATCCCGGTGAGGATCGATCAGCGGTGGGACTTCACGACCGTGCGCCGCGCGGCGCTGGCGCTCGCCCGCGAGGTCGAGCGCCGCGTGCCCGAGCTGGCGACCGCGCGCTGGTGGAAGGAGCAGCGCCCGCCCGGCGCGGTGTTCGTCGACTACAACCAGAACGCCAAGGACCACACGGTCGCGAGCGCCTACTCCGTGCGTCCGGTGGCCGACGCGCGCGTCTCCTGTCCACTCGAGTGGGACGAGGTGGCCGCGTGCGAGCCGGAGGACTTCCGGCTCGACACCGTTCCGGCCCGCCTGCGCGAGCGGGGCGACCCCAGCGCCGACATCGACGCCCACGCCGGCTCGCTGGACGCCCTGCTCGAGCTCGCGCAGCGTGACGAGGAGGAGCGCGGCCTCGAGGACGCGCCGTGGCCGCCGCACTTCGCCAAGCAGCCGCGCGAGCCCAAGCGCGTGCAGCCCAGCCGTGCGCGCAACGATTGAGCCGTCGTTAAGGCGAACGTGCACCGTTCCGCCTTTCCTTGGGAACGTGACACACTGCACATCGTCGTGCAGTCGCAGCCCGCAACGGGAGGTGCCGGAAGCCCCTGGTTGCCCGAGGCCCCCGGCCTCGACGCGCTCCAGGGCGCCCTCGGCGTCCTCGGCGCCAAGTGGAGCCTCGCGGTGCTCGCGCGCCTCACCAGCGGCACGCACCGCTTCAACGAGCTGCTGCGCCAGATCGACGGCGTGTCGCGCCGGATGCTCTCGGCCACGCTGCGCCAGCTCGAGCGCGACGGGCTCGTGCTGCGCCACGTCTACGCGCGCGTCCCGGCCCGGGTGGAGTACGAGTTGTCCGATACGGGCGAGGCGCTGCTGACGGCGCTCGCACCGCTCTTGGACTGGGGCAAGTCGCACGAGGACGAGATCGCCGAGGCGCGCGAGCGCTTCGACCGGCTGCAGCTGTGGCGCGCCGCCGGCCAGGACATGCACGCCCAAGCCCGCCAGCCGCGGGTGCCGGGCGTCTACTAGCGGTCACTTCCACGGCCACCAGGTTCTCTGCTTGTTACCGGATGGCTGGAACATCTCGGTGGGTTCGCGACATCTGACGGGTATGGGTCCCCGCGATTCCTCCGTCCGCCGCCGGCTGGTCGTACTGCTGCTCCAGCGGGGCGCGATCGGCCCGTCGGTCCCCGCTGGCGCCGCCGGTCCCCGCCGCGAGCGCGCCGACCAGGCGGCGGACGGAGTCGTCGCGGTCGACCGCGAGCCCGAAGCCGCCGGGCGCCTCGGTCGCGGCGAAGTACGTGGACTGCGCCGACGCGCCGCGCGCGCGAACTACTGATTCAGCTGATCCGTCCGGCAGTCGCGCGGGTCCTTGTCCTCCCGCCAGCGGCTGACCTTCGTGCCGTGGCGGATGCGGTCGTTGGAGACGTGATCGAACGTCACCTCGACCACCAGCTCGGGCCGCAGCTCGATCCACTCGAGCTCGCGCTCATTGTTCCAGCGGCTCGGGTCTCCGGCGCCGCGCTTCCCGGTCTCGTGCTTCGCCAGGCGGGCGGGCAGCTCGCGCTTCTCCGCGGCCTTGAACCCGGACGAGTGCCCGACGACGCGCAGCTCGCCCGCAGCGTCGTAGAGGCCGAGGATGAGCGAGCCGAGCGTGTTCTCCACCTTGCCCGGGCGCCAGCCCACGACCACGGCGTCGATCGTCCGGACGCGCTTGATCTTGACCATGCCGACGCGCTCGCCCGGGCAGTAGCGGGCATCCTGGCGCTTGGCGATCACGCCCTCGCCGCCGTGCAGCCACGGCTCGGCCTCGGCGGGGTCCTCGGTCGCGGGCGTGAGGTCCACGGGCGCGTCCACGATGGCCGCCAGCCGCGCGCGCCGCTCGGCTTGGGCCAGCTCGAGCAGCGGTGCGTCGCCCTCGGCGAGCAGGTCGAAGGCGATGAACTTCGTCGGCGTCGTCTCCGCCAGCAGGTCGATGCGCGACCTGGCCGGGTGGATGCGCTGGCCGAGCGCGTCGAAGTCCTGGCGTCCCTGGGCGTCGAACAGGACGATCTCGCCGTCGAGCACGTAGCGACCCTCCGGGAACGCCAGCTCGGGGAAGTAGCGCGTGAGCGGACGGCCGTTACGCGACTGCAGGTAGGCCTCGCCGCCGTCGACGAACGCGACCGCGCGGAAGCCGTCCCACTTGGGCTCGTAGACCCAGCCGGCGCCGGTCGGCAGCGCGCGCGCCGTCTTGGCGAGCTGGGGCAGCACGGGGGGAGCGAGCGGCAGCGGCACGGACCCGCGATGCTATCCGGCATGCGGGAGTACTACGACCGCCGCGCCCGGAGTACGACGACTGGTGGCTCGGCACGGGGCAGTTCGCGGCGCGCGAGCGGCCCGGCTGGCACGCGGAGGTCGCGGCGCTCTGCGCCTCGCTCGCGACGCTGGGCGCGCAGGCTCGCGCCGGAGCTCCTGGTGATCGACTCCGCGCGCCGGAAGGACGTCCAGGCCGAGCGGATGGACCCGCGCGTGCTCAGCGACGGCTCGCGCCACGAGGTGTTCAAGCGCTGGTTCGAGCCGGCCCGGCTCGTCGAGGAGCTGGGCGGCGGTGAGGTGGTGCACGCGGGCCGCTGGTTCGTCACGGTCATCTCCTGCTCGGGCGGCTCTGAAGGTACGATGGCGCCATGTCGCACGACCACGCCACCGTCGCCGAAGAGGAGTACCTGCAGACGATCTTCTGGCTCCAGGAGGCCGGATTGCCGATGACGGGGGCCAACGTCGCCCGCGCCATGCAGCTCTCCGCGCCGACCGTGCACGAGATGATCGGGCGGCTCGAGCGTGACGGCTACGTGACCCGGGGCGCCGACAAGGCGCTCGCGTTCACCGACAGCGGGCGGGAGCACGCCGAAGGGGTAGTGCGCCGCCACCGGCTGATCGAGCGCTTCCTCACCGACGTCCTCAACATCCCGTGGGACGAGGTGCACGAGGAGGCCGAGCGACTCGAGCACGCGATGTCGCCGGTGCTGGAGGCGCGCATGCTCGAGGCCATCGGCGACGCGAAGACATGCCCGCACGGCCACCCGATCAACGTGGGCACCCGCGTGACGGGGGTCCCGCTCGCCGATGTGGAGGAGCAGGCGAGCGTCCGCATCCTGCGCTTCGAGAACGAGGCCGAAGACCTCCTGCACTACCTCAAGGACGCGGGGATCGAGCCCGGCGAGGACGGCACCGTCGCCGCTTCCGACGACGAGCACGTCGTGGTCGACTTCCGCGGGCGCCGCTCGGAGGTGTCGCGCTCGGTGGCCGAGACGGTCTCCGTGATCGCCGACCCGTCGCCGCCGCCGCGCACGGCGCTGCCCGATCAGCTCGTGCTCTCCAAGGATCGCTACGGGCGCTGAACGAGCGTCAGGTGACGCGTCCCGGCCTGGAGTCGACGCTCGTGTGCTCACCGCGCTCGACGAGCCCGCGCAGGCGGTCCATGGCGTCCCACACGTCGGCGTGGCGGGTGTAGAGCGGGGCGACGCCGAGCCGCACCGAGTCCGGGCCGCGAAAGTCGGGGATCACGTCGGCGCGCTCGACCAGCGCGCGGGTGATCCGCCAGGTGTCGGCGTGGCGCAGCGAGACGTGCGAGCCGCCCCGCGCCGGGTCGCGGGGGCTCGCGAGCGCGAACCCGAGCGGGGCCAGCCACGCGTCGTGCAGCGCGACGATCAGCTCGGTCAGGTCGATCGCCTTGGCGTGTAGCGCGCCGATGCCAGCCTGCGCGGTGAGCCGCGCGCCCTCCTCCACCGCGGCGAGGCCGAGGATCGGCGGCGTACCGGCGAGGAAGCGGCGGATCGACGGCTCCGGGTCGTACGGGCGCTCCATCGCGAACTGCTCGCGCTGGCCGAACCAGCCCCAGATCGGCGAGCGCAGCTGCGCCTGCAGCCCGGTCGCCACGTACAGGTACGCGGGGGCGCCGGGGCCGGCGTTGAGGTACTTGTACGTGCAGCCTACGGCCAGCTCGGCGCCGGCGGCGCCCAGATCGACCGGGACGGCGCCGGCCGAGTGGCTGAGGTCCCAGATCAGCGTCGCGCCGCGCTCCCGCGCCGCCGCCTGCAGCGCCGGCAGGTCGGCCAGCGCACCCGTACGGTAGGCGACCTGGGACAGGACCACGACGTCGCCGGGCGCGCACCGCAGCCTGGCGGGGTCCGGCTCGCCGTCGAACAGCCGCAGGTCCAGGCCGCGCTGGGCGGCGATCCCCTCGAGCACGTAGCGGTCCGTGGGGAAGTTGCCGCGGTCGGTGACGACGGCGCCGCCGCCGCGGGCGTCGAGCGCGGCGCCGACGAGCTTGAAGAGGTTCACGGTGGTCGAGTCGCAGGCCACGACCTCGCCGGGCGCCGCCCCGATCAGGCCGGCGAGCAGGTCGCCGGCGCGGGTCGGCGCGTCGATCCACTCCGGCCAGCCGCTCACCAGCCGCTCGCCCCAGTCGGCGGTCAGCGCGGCGAGCCGTTCGCGCGTCGCGACCGGCAGTCGGCCGAGCGAGTTGCCGTCGAGGTAGATCCGGTCGTCCCCGTGGACGAAGCGGTCGCGGTAGGCGGCGAGCGGGTCGGCGGCGTCCGCGGCCTCCGCGGCCGCGCGGCTCAGCGGGTCCGCGCGGTCACCGTCCGCTCCGCGGGTCGTTGGCTCCGTGCCGGCCACGTCGTCACCGTCCGCTCCGCGCGTCGCCGGCTCGTGCCAGCCAAGTGGTCACCGCCTGCCACAGCGCGTTCTCCGGCTCGA
>JBPCNM010000366.1:0-3878 GCA_051001255.1 Solirubrobacteraceae bacterium | reverse complement strand
GACGACGTCGCCGCGGTGCTCCGCCTGCCTGCCGATCCGCTCGGCATGTTCGGTACGCTCGCGGTGGGACGCGCGTCTCCTCACCAGACGCTGACGGCGCACAAGCATGTGCGACAAGGACCGCGCCGAGCTTGTTCAGGCCGCCGAGCAGCGCATCGACCGCAGTACCAACCGCTTACCTGATCGGAATCGTATGAACGCAGCCCAGCAGAAGATCGTCCAGTACCTCAACGAGGCGCATGCCAGTGAGCAAGCCCTCACCCGCGTGCTGCAGTCTCAGATCGCGATGACGCCTCGCGGCTCCTACCGCTCCGGCCTGGAGACCCACCTCAGCGAGACGCGCGATCACGCCGCTCGCGTCGGCAGCCGTCTGGAGGCGCTCGGCCAGGGCTCTAACCCGCTCATGGCGGTGGTCGGCCTGGCCGAGAACGTCGTCGGACAGGCCCTCGCGTTCGGCAAGACGCCATTCGATCTCCTGCGCGGCTCCGGCGGCGAGGAGAAGGTGCTCAAGAACGCCAAGGACGCCTGTGCCACCGAAGCGCTGGAGATCGCCACCTACACGGCGATCGAGCGCCTGGCACGCTCCGTCGGCGATGACCAGACCGCCACGATGGCCGCGTCGATTCTCGCCCACGAGGAGAAGATGCTCCAGCGCATCATGCGCGAGATCCCCAAGCTGACCGACGCCGTCGTCCGTGCCGACGTCAAGGGCAAGCCCTCATACGATGTCACCGCCACGGGTGCTTCCGACGCCGTTCGAGAGGCCGGCGAGGCAACCAAGGGCGCTGCGCGCAACACGACCGCCGCCACCAAGCGCACCGCGCGCCAGGCCCGCAAGGTCCCGGGCGTCGCCCGGTCCGAGGGACAGATCAAAGGCGCGGTGGCGTCGGAGGGGGACCTGGCGATCGCGCGCTACGACGCGCTCACCGCCGACGAGATCGCCGGCAAGCTGGCCGCGCTCTCTCAGATCGACCTGGCCAAGGTCGACGCCTACGAGCGCAAGAACCAGAACCGAACCAGGGTCACGAGCCGCATCGCCTCGCTGCGCGGCAACGAGCCGTGGGTGGGATACGACGAGCTGACGGCCGCCGAAGTGCAGGCCGTGCTGTCAGAAGGCGATGACGGCCGCGCCGAGCAGGTCCGCTCCTACGAGCGCGCCCACAAGAACCGCGCCGGTGTCCTCAAGGCCGCCGAACGCGAGCACAGCAACGCCTGATCGCCCCGCGCCGCGACGGACGGCCGCGAGCCCACCGCAGCATCGAAGGCCCGGCGTTCCGCCGGGCCTTCCTTGTGGGCGAAGGAGTAGCGACTCGCTGGCTACTCGTGCCGCTGGAGCGACTCGCCGATGAGCCAGAACATCGGCGGCCAGAGGCCGACGAACAGCGCGCGGCGCTCAGCGTTGCCGCGCTCGTCCTCGCCCGTCGTCTTGGCGCGGATCCACAGCCCGATGCAGAGGCCGACGGTGCTCAGCGACAGGGTGTGCAGATGCCAGCTGCGCAGGCCGGCGTTGTGCAGTGGTTCGACGAGCATGCGCTCGGTTGGCTACCCGGATCAGGGCGCGGCCACCCACAGGTGGCATTCCAGCCGGGCCGGGGTAGTTCCCTGGGATGCCGCGGCGTCCCTCACCATTGCAGCGCTTGTCGACCGCCGCACGATGGCCGGTCGGGATCGTGTGGACGTCGTGGCGGTACATGTGGCAAACGACGCCGGTGCACCGTTGGGAGCTGTCGGGCTCGCGGGCTGAAGATTCGCCGCCGGCGCTGCCCGACGGCGTCGACCTCGGCGACATCCAGCGTGAGGAAGACGGCGCCGGCTCGTTGTTTCATCGCGTCTACCGGACATCCATCCGTGGCTCTGATCTGAGTGCTGAAGAGCTCATCGCGCGGATAACCGGCGACCTCGATGCGATGGCGCCGTCGGAGCTGACCAAGTTCGAGAAGGTCCGTGGCCGGCGGGGCCGGCTCCGAGTCGGCGACGAGTACGTGGTCCGCATGCCGGGCCCATGGGACGGCCCGGTTCGTGTCGTCGCAGCGAGCGCCGACGCCTTTCGGCTCGCGACGTTGAACGGTCACTTGGAGGCGGGTCAGATCGAGTTTCGCGCACATTCGAGCCCCCGGTCGATCGAGTTCGTCATCGAATCGTGGGCGCGCAGCGGCGACCGTCTCTCGGACCTGCTCTACACGCACCTCCGCATGGCCAAGGAGATCCAGCTGCACATGTGGACCTCTGTCCTCCAACGCGTGGTCGCGTTGGCGCACGGGCGGATGGACGGCGGCATCCGCGTCATCACGCGGCGCGTGGACGCCGACGAGGGCTCAAGACCGCCCCGACGGGGCTCGCGTCGTCGTCTGGCCGATCTCCGTCTCCGGCCCGTCAACTTCGATGCCTCGCGGTCGGCTGAGTACACGCGCGAGACCGGATGGCGCGTCGATGACATCAGTGCCGACCTTCCCAGCGAACCGTCCGGCGAGCCTGAGCAAGCCGGCAGTTGGCTGGTCGCCCGCCAGCTCATGCATGACTACCAGGTGGCGGACCCCGGCAGGGTGCGCGCCGTGTTCGACCGCGACGCTTCGCTCGAGGGCCGCAACATGCTCCTCGAGATCCGCTACCTCCTGCTGCGCCTTCAGGTCGGCGTGCGGGTCGGTACCCCCTTCGACGAGACCCGTCTCGTCGACGGACGGCAAGTCCGCGTGTTCGGCTGGAGCTACCGCACGCTCGAGGGCCACTTCGAGATGGGCGAGATGCGATACGAGGTCTGGAAATGGCTCGACGACGGCGCCGTCGAGTTCCGCCTCCATGCCTACTCGCGTCCGGCGACGAGCGGGCCGTTGTGGCTGCGGCTCGGCTTCCGCCTCGTCGGCCGGCGTCAGCAGCTCGCGTACTACCGCAGCGCGTGCCGGCGGATGCGACGTCTGACCGAGTCGCAACTCGATCTGGCTGACGTCCGCCGGCGCCAGGATCGCGCGCGCCGGCCGATGCGGTCGCCGGAGTGATGCTGTCAGTGCCGAACGCTTGACAGCCGGCACCTCGATCGCCCATACTTTTGTTCTAGTGGACAACAAACCTCCTATAGGCGGGCGCGGCTCCGGCGGCGCCAATGCCGAGCGGATGCGAGCGCTGAACGCCGGCGCCGTTCTCCGGCACGTCCACCGGACCGGTGGGATGACGCGATCGGAGCTGGCATCGGCCACCGGCCTCGGGCGGAGCGCGATCAAGGGACTCGTGGCCGAGCTCGCGAAGCGGCGGCTCGTGGTGGAGCGGGACGGCGAGGGAACGGGCACGGCGGGGCGTCCCTCGGCGGTCGTGCTTCCTCATCACGGCGGTGTCGCTGCGTTGGCCATCGAGATCGCCGTCGATTCGCTGGCCGTCGCAACGGTGAGCCTCGGCGGACATGTGCATGCTCGCGTGCGTGTGGACCGATCGCCCGGCCGCCTGGCACCGGGGCGCACGGTCGAGGACGTGGCCGAGCTGGCGGCTCCGCTGCTCGCGCGGCTCGCCGAGTTCGATATCGAACTCGTCGGCATCGGGGCCTCGTTCTACGGTCTGGTGAGCGCGGCCGACGGCGTCGTCCGCTTCGCACCGAACCTACCATGGCGCGACGTGCCCCTGGCCGGGATGGTCGCCGACCGCCTCGTGGCCTCGGTGCCGGTCCTCGTGGGCAACGATGCCGACCTCGGCGCGCTGGCCGAGCACCGGCACGTCAGCGGGACCGGCGTACACAACCTGCTGTTCATCTCCGGCGAGGTCGGAGTCGGCGGCGGCATCATCGTGGACGGGCGGCCGCTCCGGGGGGCGGCCGGATGCGGCGGTGAGGTGGGTCATGTGTGCGTGAATCCCTTCGGTCAGGCGTGCGGCTGTGGTTCGCGGGGCTGCTGGGA
>JBPCNM010000365.1:0-2734 GCA_051001255.1 Solirubrobacteraceae bacterium | reverse complement strand
GCGGCGGCGAGTGGCGGCGCGAGCGCGGGCTCCGGCGTCAGCCCCGCGAGGGCGGCCCACACCAGCGCCGCGGCGGCCGCAGGCGCGACCAGGCGGCCGACGGCGGGCGGGAGCGCCGGGATTCCGCGCTCGAGCGGGTGCGGCGCGAGCTGCCCGCCGTCGTCGGAGACCGCGGGCAGCGCCTCCGAGAGCGCGTCGAACAGGTCGTCCAGCTCGCCGCGCACCTCGGGGTCGGGCGCGAGGGTGCGGTCGATCGCGGCGCACAGCCCGGTCGGGAGGTCGGCGCGCCGGCCGGCGAGCGCGGGCAGCACCGTGCCGATGCGCCGGGCGGTGGCCGACGGCGAGCCGGCGCTGACCGGGTTGGCGCCGGCGAGCGCCTCGTAGAGCACGAGCCCGAGCGCGTAGAGGTCGGCGCGCTCGTCGACCGCCGCGCCGGCCGCCTGCTCGGGCGCCATGTACGCCAGCGTCCCGACGACGTCGCCGGTGTGCGTGAGCGCCTCCTCGCCGGCCAGGTGCGCGACGCCGAAGTCCGTCAGCTTGGCGGCGCCGCGGCGCGAGCTGGCGCTGTCGGGCACGATCACGTTCTGTGGCTTGACGTCGCGGTGGATCACGCCGCGGTCGTGGGCGTGGGCGAGCCCGTCGGCCAGCGCGAGCCCGATCCGCAGCACGTCGCGATCCGACAGCTCGCCGGCGGACTCGAGCTGCGCCAGCGTATGGCCCTCGACGAGCTCGGAGACGAGATAGCGGCAGCCCTCCTCCTCGCCGGCGTCGAACAGGGCGACGATCGCGTCGTGGTCGAGCCGCGCGACGGCGCGCGCCTCGCGCTGCGCGCGCTCGGGCGCCGCGCCGCCCGCAGGGATCACCTTGACGGCCACCGGCCGCCCGAGCCGCTCGTCCAGGGCCGCGTAGACGGTGCCGAACCCGCCGGCGCCCAGCCGAGCGCCCAGGCGGTAGCGGCCCATGGCGAGCGGGCCGAGGGATGGCGAGGCAGATCCGACCGTCGGCAGCTCGTCGGTGGCGTGCACTGCGGCGGGGTTTCCACGCGCGCGAGATGGCACCTTCCGACTGCACGGAAGGGTTCATGGTCCTCGGCGGCGAACAGTCCCGCCGAGCCGCCTCATATCCTGTACTTCAGCTCACGAGGCTGCGCGACGAGCGCGCGGCCCTTTAGGAGAATTCTTCTTGTCCTTCTTCGACGAGGACGACGAGCCCCGCACCCGCGTCCGGCCCAGGCGCGCGGCGTCCAGCCGCGGCGACGCCTCCTCCCCGGACCGTCAGACCGTGCTCGTACGCCAGCTCGTCCTGTTCGGCGGGTTCATCCTCGTCCTCGCACTGCTGATCTTCGTCGTCAAGGGCTGCCGCGACTCGGCCCGCGAGGGCGGGCTCAGGGACTACAACCGCGAGGTCGCCTCGATCGTGCGCGACTCCGACAGCCAGGTCGGCAAGCCGTTCTTCGACCTGCTGCGCAATCCCAGCTCGGGCGACCTCTCGACGCAGATCGCGGGCTACAAGGTGCAGGCCGAGCAGCAGTACCAGCAGGCCAAGCGGATCTCGACGCCCGGTGACATGGTGCCCGCACAGCGCTCGTTCCTGATGACGATGGAGATGCGCCGCGACGGGCTGCAGTCGATCGCCGACCGCATCCGCACCGCGCTGAGCTCGGACTCCGAGGCGGCCGACGGGGCGATCAACGGGATCGCCGGCGCGATGCAGCTGTTCCTCAGCTCGGACGTGATCTACGCCTCCCGCGTGTATCGGATCATCGAGACCGAGCTCGAGGAAGCCGACGTCGGCGCCCAGCGGCTCCAGCGCAGCCAGTTCCTGCCGGGCGTCCAGTGGCTCGACGCCACGGTCGTGGCGGACGCGCTCGGCCAGCAGATCTCCGCCGACGGCAGCGGCGGCGGCGGCGGGCGCGAGCCGGCGCCCGGTCTGCACGGCACGGGCATCGACTCGGTGCAGGTGGGCGACCAGACCCTCGAGCCGGCGGGCGCTCCGAACCGGATCCCCTACGGTCCCGACACCGAGTTCACGGTCAACTTCACCAACCAGGGCGAGAACGACGAGGTCGACCTCGTCGTCGTGCTGAGGATCGAAGGCGGGCCCGAGACGCTGCGCGTGCAGAAGAGCGTCGCGTCGGTGGCGGCGGGCGCGGCCGCGACCGCCACGCTCGCGCTCCAGGAGGCGCCGCCGTTCGACACCCCGGTGACGATCACCGTACAGGTCAAGCCGGTGCCCGGCGAGGAGAAGCGCGACAACAACACGTCCGAGTACGACGCGCTGTTCTCGCAGCAGTAGGCGCTCTCGTATCCTGGACCGGCGTGGACGCCCTGACCGATCCGGCCGGCCTCGCGGCCCTGTCGGCGGGCGCGCTCGCGCTCGCCGCGCTCGTACTCGCGCTCGCGCTCGCCGTGCGGATTCGGTGCCTGCGCGCGAGCCACCAGGTCGTGCTTGGAGCGACGGGCCGCGGCGATCTCGTCGCGCACGCCGACCGGCTGCACGAGGCGTTCACGCAGCTGAACGATCGCGTCGAGGAGTTGGCGGAGCGGCTCGACGATCGGATGCGCGCGGCCGAGGAGCGACTCGACGGCGCCATCAGCTACCGCTCGCTCGTCCGCTACGACGCGTACGGCGAGCTGTCCGGGCACCAGTCGGCCTCGCTCGCGCTGCTCGACGCCGACCGCAACGGCGTCGTGCTGTCCTCGATCGCGCACCGCGACACCGCACGGCTGTGCTG
>JBPCNM010000364.1:0-3693 GCA_051001255.1 Solirubrobacteraceae bacterium | reverse complement strand
CAGCACGGCATCGCCCACCGCCACGCCGCCGGCGCGGGCGCGCCGGCCGCTGGGATCGCGCGAGGCGGCGTGCGCCCCTGGGGCGGTAGATCTGACGGCGGATTCCAAGATCGTTTCTTCGTCGGGTGCTACGTGCGGGCGCCCAGTTCGCGATTCGGCAGCGCGCGGAGCAGTTCCTCCCAGCGCTCCGCGATCGAGGCGACGGCGTAGGATCGCGCATTCTCCACCGCCGCGGCGCCGCAGCTCCGGCGCCTCGGCACGTCCTCGATGAGCTCCAGCATGCCGTCCGCAAGTCCGTCGACGTCGCCGTCGGGGACGAGGATCCCGTCCCGGCCGGGCCGGATGATCTCGCCCGGTCCGCGCGGGCAATCGAAGCTCACGATCGGGAGGCCCTTGCTCATGGCCTCGACGATGACCATACCGAAGCCCTCGAAGCGCGAGCTCAGGACGAACAGCGAGGCGCGCGCCATCGCCTCTCCCAGGCGCTTGGTCCGGCCCATCAGGAAGACGGAGTCATAGAGGCCGCGCTCGAGGATCATGCGGCGCAGGTCGTCGCGCCGCGGGCCCGAGCCGTAGATGCGCAGCCGCCAGTCCGGATGCGCGGCGGCGACGCGCTCCCACGCGCGGATCAGCAGGTCGAAGCCCTTCTGGGACTCCAGCCGGCCGGCGGCGATCACGACCTTGGCCTCGAGTGGCGAGATCCCGCCGCTCATGCGCGGTACCGCGTTCGGGATCCGCACGATCCGCACGCGTTCGCCCGCCAGCGCGGCGGCGTAGTCGCGCTCGTCGGCCTCGGTGAGCACGGTGAGCGCGTCGAGCCCGCCGCAGCGGCGCCGGATGTCGGCGGCCAGGCGCGGGCGGTGGGCGTGGAAGTTCATGTGCTCCTGCCCGATCGTGGTCACACCCGGGCGGGCGAGCCGCGCCGCGAGCAGGTTGAACGCGGGGCGCGTGGTGATCAGGACGCCGCCGCGGATCGCGCGGATCCGGCGCAGCAGGGCGAGGTCGGTCCGCAGGCTGGCGTACGGGTACGCGTAGTCCTCGGGATGGATCAGGACGCTCGGCACGCGCCCGAGCAGGCCGCGCGCGACCGTCCGGCGCTGGTCGTCGAGGACCGAGACCGTCACGCCGGGCGGGAACGCGAAGAACGGGGCGTCGCGGCGCCGGATCATGCTGATCAGCTCCACGTCGCCGGCGACTCCCTCGACGAGCGTGAAGCTCGTGCGCACCGTGCCGCCCAGGCCGTAGGCGTGCAGCAGCAGGACGTGGACCCGCGACCCGCCGGACGCGGCGCGGCGCGGGAGCGTGGCGGCGAGCCCGAGCGCGAGCCGGTGCACCGCCACCGCGACTCCGCCGAGCAGCAGCCGCCGCCGCGACTGCGCTCCCGGGACCGCGGGCTCGGACGGCGTTCCGGGCGCGGGCGCGGCCACCCGGATCGACAGGTTGTCCTCGACCGTGTAGTAGGGCTGCAGCTCCAGCGCGCCGGAGCGCTCGGCTGGGAAGCCGACGACGTCCTTCTTGGCCGGCAGGTCGTCGCGCCGCGTTCCGAGCCGGCGGTCGCCGAGCCGCAGGTCCCACACGCCGGCGCGCGCGAGCGCCGCGAGCTCGATCCGCGCGTGGAAGCGCCCGTCGCGCACCTGCACCGGCACGCGGACCTCCGCCCCGTCGCCGCGATGCCGGGCGATCAGCGGCGCGTCGTCGGCCGCCTCGCCCGCCAGCGCGAGCGCGCCGCCCTCGACTCGCACACGGTCCACCTCCGCGTGCGGGGGCAGCGCGGTCAGCTCGACGCCGAGCCCACCCTCCGCCGTCCGGCACGGCTGCACCCTCAGCCCATCGACGACGGCGACCGCCCCGAGCGGTGCCCCCAACCTCAAGAGGGTCTGACCCCGGTCATGTTCGGCCACCCAACGGCCCGGGCCGGCGGCGGCGAGGTCCGCCAGCGCGATCTCCGCCTCCCAGCCGTGCTCGCCCGGCGCCAGCAGGACGTGCAGCGGCTCCGCGCCGTCGCGGCGCATCACCAGCTCAGTCACCGGGCCGGTGACGCTGATGAGGAGCTGCCGCCCCTCGAGGATCTCGACGCGCCGCGCGACCGCGTCCGCGGTTCCGCTGGCCGCCACGTGACCTAGCGTACCGGCGACGCGCTCAGCAGCTCTTGTCCCCCCATGCCGTGCAGGCGAGCGTGATGTCCGTGTAGGTCGCCAGCCGGACGATGTCGCCGGCGTCGCGCAGGATCGGCTTGGCGAGGCCCCAGTAGCGCATCGGCAGCGCGCCCTCCTCGGGCCGGCCGGTCACCTGGATGCGCATCGCCTCACCGGCGCCCAGCACCGAGCCCGCGCCGAAGTGGTAGCTCTGCGGCGGGCTCTTGAGCACGTAGCCGTCGAGGTCGACCGGGCCCGCGCCGAGGTTGTGGACCGCGACGAACTCGCGCCTGCCCTTCGGATCGGCGCCGACGCCGACCGCGCCCCCGAGCGGGTCCGAGCACGGCTGCCGGCACGGGTAGAGCATCGCCGCGCGCACGTTGCCGAGCGGGTCGAAGAGGTAGGCGCCGTCGCCCATCGCGTCCTCGTCGTGCGTCGCGTTCTCGAACACCGGATCATGCAGGCCCCAGCTGAACACGGTCTCGCCATCGCCCTCGCTCCCCACGTCGACGGTGACCGTGCTGCCGGGCGGGATGGCCGCGTGCGCTGGGAACGTGAAGCGGCGCAGACCCGAGTCGCGCAGGTGCCAGCCGCCGAGCCCGACGGCGTTCACCGGGTCGAGGTTGCGGATCTTCACCCATTCGCCCGACGGGTTGGCCGTGTCGTCGCCGTCGGCGTCCCAGTTGACCCAGAGCTTCAGCGGCGAGGCGGCGCTCGGCCCTGGCGCGCAGGCGTCCGGGTCGAACAGCCCGCGCTGCGCGGCGATGGCTGCCTGCGCGTGCACGCTGTAGGAGCGGTTGGCGGCCGACTCGACCCAGCTGGGCCACCACAGCGCGCGACCCTCGGCGAGCATCGCGGCGCCGACGTCGACCCAGCGCCCGCCGATCTTGACGGCGACCGTGCGCATGAAGCGGTTGCGCGACACGCTCTCGGGGTCCTCCGCGGCCAGGCGCACGATGCTCCGGCCTCTGCGGATCAGCCGCTCGAGGCGCTGCGTCGCCTCGAGCGCGTGACAGTCGCCCTGGCGCCGGGTGGCGCTGTAGACCGACTGCTCCATCGCCTGGATGCCGGTGATGCGGATCCGGTGCGACGCCGTGGTGCCGTCGCCGAACACGTCGACGTAGATCGTGTCGCCGTCGCCGACGAACGTGACCGCGCCGGTCCAGACCGCGCAGGACGGGCCGGACGTCCCGACGACGCACGGGCCGCGCGCGGCATGCGCAGCCGCGGGGAGCCCGCCGAGCACGGCGGCGAGCAGGAGGGCGGTGAGAAGGGGGCGGCACACGATCAGCTCCAACCCTCGCGATCGGCAGGAAGTTGCGGCGGCTTCAGCGGCGCACGCGGCGGCGCAGGGCGCGCTGTGCCGCCCGGATCGCACGCACGACGGGGCGCGGCATCCGGCGGCGCAGGTTGCGCTGCCAGCCGGGGCGCCGCTCGGCGATCCGCCCGTCGCGCGTCGCGGAGAGCACCAGGGACTCGCCGCCAAGCGCCCGGAACACCCAGCCCACAGCGCGGAAGCCGACCACGACCACCAGCGCGTGACCCTCCCAGCGCCCTT
>JBPCNM010000363.1:0-3314 GCA_051001255.1 Solirubrobacteraceae bacterium | reverse complement strand
GCGGGCGCCCGCCTCATTTTCGACGACGTCCCGTCCACCGAGCAGCCCCTGCCCCGTGAGGACTTGTTGTTCTTCGCCGCCCTCCGGCGCGCGCCGGGAGCCGTGCTGGCCACCACGGAGACCGACGGGCGCGGCGGCACCGACGTGCTCGGCGGCAACGAGAACCTCGAGACGATCGGTGCGTCTCCGGGCGCCGCCAACCTGACCACCGAGACGGGTGGCGTGATCCAGCGGTTCCCGCACAGCGTCGGCGGGCTGCCGACGCTGGGCGTGGTCGCCGGGCGCCGGGCCGGCGGTCCGGCGCTCACCCCGGCGGCGTTCCCGCCGAGCGGCGCATGGATCGACTTCCGCGGGCCGCCGGGCACCATTCCGACCGTGTCGTTCTCCGACCTGCTGGCCGGGCGGGCCGACACCGCGATGCTGCGTGACCGGATCGTCGTGATCGGGGCCACCGCGCCGACGCTGCAGGACGTCCATCCCACGCCGACGTCGCCCGACCGGCTGATGTCCGGGCCCGAGGTGCAGGCCAACGCGATCTGGACCGCGCTGCACGGGCTGCCGTTGCGCAGCGCGCCCGACTGGATCGGCTGGCTCGCGATCCTGGTCGCGGGCCTCGCGCCGGCCCTCGCCACCGTCCGCGGGCGCGCGGTGCGCGCGGCGCTCGTGGCCCCGCTGCTCGCGCTGGTGTGGCTGATGGTCGTCCAGGCCGCGTTCGACGCGGACCTGATCCTGCCGGTGAGCTACCCGCTGGTGGCGCTGGCGCTGGGCACGGTGACCGCGATGTCCACCGCGTTCGTGCACGAGCGCGAGGAGCGGCGGCGGACCACGGTCTACAACGAGCGACTGGCCGAGGAGGTGGACGCGCGGACCGAGGAGCTGCGCGAGACGCAGCTCGAGATCGCGTTCAGGCTGGGGCGTGCCGTCGAGTCGCGCGACGCCGACACGGGCATGCACGTCGACCGCATGAGCACGCTCAGCCATCGTCTGGCGCTCGCGACCGGCATGCCCGCCGAGGAGGCGGAGCTGCTGCGCCACGCCGCGGTGTTGCACGACGTGGGCAAGCTGGGCATCCCGGACCGGGTCCTGCTCAAGCCCGGCCCGCTCGACGACGCCGAGCGCGGGCTGATGCAGACGCACGCCGCGGTCGGCGCGGAGATCCTCGCCGGCTCGCGCTCCCCGTTGGTCCAGCTCGCGGCGGTGATCGCCCGCTCGCACCACGAGCGCTGGGACGGCACGGGCTATCCCGACCGTCTGAGCGGCGCCGCGATCCCGCTCCCCGCGCGGATCTGCGCGCTGTGCGACGTGTTCGACGCGCTGCTGTCCGAACGCACCTACAAGCGGCCGTGGCTGCTACCGGACGCGCTCGCCGAGCTCGAGTCCCAGCGCGGGCGCCACTTCGACCCGGCGCTCGTCGACGCGTTCCTCGCGCTCGCGCCCCGCCTCGAGCCCGGGCTGCTCGCGAGCGCCGCCGCGCCGCCCGAGCTGGGCGTCGCCACGGTCGACGTCAGCTCGCCTGCGGCACCGCCTCGAAGTCGGCGCGCGGCAGCAGCCGCGCCAGCGGACGCGGCAGGTACCAGTTCCAGTCGCCCATCAGCTCCATCGCCGCCGGGACGAGGATGAGGCGCACGAGCGTCGCGTCCAGCGCGATCGCCACGGCGGTGCCGAGACCGATCTGCTGGATCGACGGGACGCCGACCGCGATGAACACGCCGAACACGGCGACCATGACCACCGCGGCAGACGTGATCGTGCGGGCGCTCGCCGCGAGCCCCTCGGCCACGGCGGTGCGGGTGTCGCCGGTCGCCTCGTAACGCTCGCGGATGCGCGAGAGCAGGAACACCTCGTAGTCCATCGAGAGGCCGAAGACCACCGCGAGGACGAGCGGTGGCGTGAGCGTGTCGACGGTGCCGTAGGCGAGCGTGAGCACACCGAACGCGGCCCCCACGCTCAGCAGGTTGGCGAGCACGGCCTTGAGCGGCAGCACGACGGAGCGCAGCAGGACCAGCAGCACCAGGTAGGAGAGGCCGAGCAGGAACAGCAGGATCTTCCACATCGAGCCGCTGACGAGGTCGTCGAGGTCGCGTTGGGAGGCGGTCACGCCGCCCACGTCGACCTGGACGCCGCGGCCCGCCGCGGCCGGCAGCGTGTCCCGCAGCCGGTCGACCATCGCCTTCGCCGCCGCCGACTCGCCCGCGGCGCCCGGCTCGGCCGTCAGGAGGGTGGAGGCGCCGTCGCGCGACCGCACGGGCGCGGCGAGCTTCGCCACGCCAGGCTCGTCGCCCAGCGCCGCGCGCACCCGCTGCGCCGCCGCGTCCCCCTTCACCACCACCTGCACGGGCGAGGACGCTCCCGGTCCGGTGATCGCGGCCGCGGCCTCGAAGCCCTGCCGGGCCTCGTGGTCGCGCGGGAACTGGTCGAGCGCCCCTGTCCCGGTGCTCATGCCCAGCACGGGCGCCGCGAGCGCGAGCAGGACCGCCGCGGCGCCGGCCGCCGCGAGCACGGGCCGCCGCATGACGCCATCGGTCCAGCGCTGCCAGAAGCCGGGACCCGAGCGCGCGACGGAGGCGCGCCTGCGCAGCAGCCGCGAGCGGGTGTAGGTCCGGTGCCCGAGCGCGCGCATCAACACCGGCAGCAGCGTCGTCGCGGCGAGCATCGCGACCGCCACGACCAGCATCGCCCCGAGCGCCATCGAGCGGATCGCCGTGTTGTCGACCATCCACAGCCCGGCGAGCGAGACGATCACGGTGAGCCCGCTGAACAGCACGGCCAGCCCGGACGTCGCCATCGCGACGCCGCGCGCTGCGTCGGGCGAGCGGCCCGCGCCGATCTCCTCGCGGTAGCGCGCGACGATGAACAGGGAATAGTCGACGGCGACGCCGATCCCGATCATCGACGCCATGTTGGTCACGAAGACCGACATCTCCATCGCCTGCGACAAGGCGTAGATGAGCGCCCCGGTGACCAGCACGGAGACCAAGCCCAGCGCGAGCGGCAGCGCGGCCGCGGCCAGCGACCCGAAGGCGACGAGCAGGATCAGCAGCACGACCGGGAAGCCGGCGGACTCGGCCTTGGCGAGATCCTCCTTGGAGAGGTCCTGCATCGCCGCCCACAGCGCGCCCTGGCCGACGAGGTGAGTGGAGACCCCGTCGCGCGGGCCGTCGGCGACCGCGAGCCGGTCGCGCAGGTCGACGGCCACCGACGTCGCGGCGTCCTCGTCGACCTCGGCCCGGAGCGCGACGATCACCGCCGCGCCCGGTCGCGCCCGCCCGGCCGCCTGCGCACGCGCGGCGTCCGGCAACGAGACGCCCGCGACC
>JBPCNM010000362.1:0-11493 GCA_051001255.1 Solirubrobacteraceae bacterium | reverse complement strand
CCGCGGGCCGCCAGCATCGCGAGGTTGCCGTCGCCCGCCCCGGCGTCGAGCACGCGCTCGCCGGCGCCGACGCCGGCCAGCGCGGCGGCCGCCTCCCCGACCGGCTCGAGCGCGCGCAGGAAGCGCTCGTCCGCGCCCGCCTCCCAGCCGGCGCGGACCCGTGCGGTGACCCCGTCGTAGTCGATGTCGGCCCTGGCCCGCGTGCTGAACCCGAGGCGGAGCAGCGAGCGGCGCGAGACGGCCGCCGGCTCGCGCTTGGGCGGTGGGCTGTATGCGTCGCGACCTTCCACGCGGCGCAGCGTACGGCGCGCGCGTGAACGTCACACGACGGTCACACCCCGCGCGCCGCCGTGCCGTAGTCGTTCCGGGCGAACAGTTGACCCGCAGCCGAAGGGAAGACACGCATGACGCTGGACATGACGCGCAAGCGCTTCGTCGAGGGCTCCGCCGCAGCGGGCGGCGCGCTCGCGATCGCGGGACCGTTGTCGGCACTCAAGGTGCAGACCGCCGAGGGCAGCCGCCGTCCGCGCGACGTCGGCTACGGGAACCTGGCGCCGGTGAAGGAGGTCGACAGCGGCATCGAGTACCTGGAGTTGCCGGCCGGCTTCTCCTACCGGCTGATCAGCCGCGCCGGCGACCCGATGACCGACGGCAATCCGACGCCCGGCATCTTCGACGGGATGGCGGCCTACCCCGGCCACGGCGAGTCCACGATCCTGATCCGCAACCACGAGAACCGCTCGCGCGCCGGCGAGGTGGGCGTCATGGTGCCGGCGGGCAAGCGCTATGACCCGGACCCCAACGTCCGCGGCGGCAACACCAAGCTCGTCGTCGGCCGCGACCGCCAGGTCACGGAGAGCTACGCGGTGCTCGGCGGCACGCACACCAACTGCGCCGGCGGTGTGACGCCGTGGGGCACGTGGATCACCTGCGAGGAGATCTTCAACTACGGGTCGACGCAGGACAACGTGACGCCGGGCACCGGCGTCCCGCACGGCTACGCCTTCGAGGTGCCCGCCGACGCCACCCGCGCCGTCACGCCACAGCCGATCGTGGACGCCGGCCGGTTCTCCCACGAGGCCGTAGCCTGGCTCGACGGGGTCCTCTACGAGACCGAGGACCGCGGCAACGCGGCCGTCTACCGCTTCCTGCCCGAGCGCGAGCCGCGCGAGTACGGCGACCTCGGCAGCTTCGGCGGCACGCTCCAGGCGCTGGTGGTCAGCGGCCGGCCGAACTTCGACGCCGATGACGCGAACCCGGGCGAAGCGTTTCGGGTCGAGTGGGTGACGATCGAGGAGCCCAACCCGCTCACGGACACGGTCCGGACGGAGGCGCAGGCCAAGGGCGCCGCGATCTTCAATCGCACGGAGGGCATCTGGTCGTCCGACCGGCGCGTGTACTTCGACTGCACATCGGGCGGCGACGCCGGGCTGGGGCAGATCTGGGGGTACCGGCCGCGTGGCCGCGACGGCGGCCAGCTGCGGCTCGTGTACGAGTCCACCAGCGCGGATGACCTCCAGTCGCCCGACAACCTCGTCGTCGTTCCCCACACGGGCGACGTGTGGGTCCAGGAGGACGGCGACGACGAGCAGTTCGTGCGCGGCGTGACGCGCAGGGGCGGCATCTACGACTTCGCGAAGACGGTGCTGAGCAACTCCGAGTTCTGCGGCGGCTGCTTCAGCCCGGACGGCGAGACGTTCTTCCTCAACCAGCAGGGCGACCGGCTCGCCGAGGGCGAGACGCCCGAGACGCAGCCGAACGAGAAGCGTGGCTTCACGTACGCGATCTGGGGGCCGTTCCAGCGCTGACGTGGAGCGTGCCTCCGGGGTCGGCTCAGGCGGCGCCCCGCGTACAGCACGCAGGGGGCGGGTGCGCCGCTCGAGCCACTCCAGCCACGGCTCGAAGCGCCCCCTGGGCGGCCGCCTCGTCGGCCCACCCGACGGGGCGTGCACGCCGTCGGGCAGCGCAGCGCGGGCGTCGAGCCGCGCGGGCACGCTGTCCCGGGGTCCCAGCCCAAGCGGGTGCGAATCTGCCGCAGGAGCCAATGCTACAGCTGCAGGTGAAGCCGCAGGGCCCGGTCGACCTCCTCCATCACCGAGGCCGGCAGCCGACCCAAAGCTGGCCCGATGCGATCCACGGCAACCGCCCGGACCTGCTCGGCTTGCGCCTTCGAGTCGACGCGCAGCTCGGTGAGCTCCGCCCGCAGCAGGACCTGAAACGGGAAGACCCGGGTGACGTTGCTCGTGACGGGGACCACTGTGATCACGCCTCGTCCCAGCCGGGCTGCCACGGCGTTGGCTCGATCGTTGCTGACGATGATCGCGGGCCGACGCTTGTCTGCTTCGCTGCCGCGAGCCGGGTCGAGGTCGGTCAACCTTACCTCACCGCGCCGCATTCTCCAGCCCGTCGCCGAGCGTGCCCTCCCACGTCGCCCGCTCCCCCGAGGACTCCCAGTCGTCCCACGCTGCTTCGTAGTCGTGCTCGAGCTCAGCGTGTCGCAGGAGGCCGATCGCGTGCTGGATCGCAGCCGAGCGGGACCGCAGGCCAGAGGCGCGCGCGTACTCGTCGAGGAGGGCGACGTCTTCCTGGGACATGCTGACGCTGAGCTTCATACGCGCGATACTACCAAAGTAGTACGTCTCTTGCTACTCGCCGGCGGCACCGCCGCTCGCTCGCCGCCGGCTGTCTCGCTCCGCGTTGATCCGCGAGTTCGTTTCCGCTGCGCTGCGGCACGAGAGCGCCGCCGCGATCGGCGAGCAGATCGCCGCCGGATACCGTCGCGTCCCGCAGACCGAGCCAGACGAGTGGGGTGCCGCAACCACCACGGCGGACGTCGCGACGGAGGAGCTCCTCGTGCGACTCGACGCCGAAGAGCGCGCCGCCGGGCGCCGGTCATGGTGAGCCGTGCTACGGCGCGGCTTTTGGCCCGCTAGGCGGGTTCTGCTGCTGCTGCTCGCGAGTGGGCGCGAGCATCATCGTCATGTTGCGGCCGTCCTGCTGGGGCCGCTGCTCGATGACCGCGAGCTCGCCGAGATCCTCCGCCAGGCGGTTGAGGATCATCTCCCCGCGCTCGGGGTGGGCCATCTCGCGGCCGCGGAACATGATCGTCACCTTGACCTTGTCGCGCGCCTTCAGGAAGCGCTCGACGTGGCCCTTCTTGGTGTCGTAGTCGTGCTGCGCGATCTTCGGCCGGAACTTGATCTCCCGGATGTTGATCTGCTGCTGGTGCTTCCGCGCGGCCTTCTGCTTCTGGGTCTGCTCGTACTTGTACTTCGAGTAGTCGAGGACACGGCAGACAGGCGGCTTGGCGTCGGGGGCGACCTCCACGAGATCGAGCTCGCGGCTCTCTGCGAACCGGATCGCCTCGTCCGTCTTCATGATCCCGGCCTGCTGGCCGTTCTCGTCGATGAGGCGCACCTCGGGGACGCGGATGCGCTCGTTGATGCGGGTGGTGTCGCGCTCCGGCGGCTGCCGGTCGAACCTTCTAGGAACCGGCACTAGGTGATGAGGGTGCGACGGGCCGTCAAGCTGGGCGCCGCACGGTGTGGGAAAGCGTGATCAATGGCATGGAGTATAGCCGCCGTCACGCCGCCGCACTGCGCTCGGCCGCCTCGGCCGTGAGGCGCCCGGTGATCGCGTCCAGCGTCAGCGTCCCGAGATCGCCCTCGCGATGGCGGCGCAGGGCCGCGGCGCCCGACTCCGCCTCGCGATCGCCGACCACGAGCATGTACGGCACCTTGGCCAGCTCGGCGTCGCGGATCTTGCGCCCGATCGACTCGCCGCGGTCGTCCACGCGCGCGCGCAGGCCGGTGGCGGTGAGCCGCTCGACCACCTCCGCGGCGTATTCGAGATGGCGGTCGGAGACCGGCAGCACGAGCGCCTGCAGCGGCGCCAGCCAGAGCGGGAACTCGCCCGCGTAGTGCTCGATCAGGATCCCGATGAAGCGCTCGAAGGAACCCAGGAGCGCGCGGTGGATCATCACCGGCCGGTGCTCGGCGTTGTCGGCGCCGGTGTAGGCGATCTCGAAGCGCTCGGGCATCGAGTAGTCGAGCTGCACCGTCCCGAGCTGCCACGAGCGCCCGATCGAGTCCGTCATGTGGAGGTCGATCTTGGGCCCGTAGAACGCGCCGTCGCCGGCATTGATCTCGAAGTCGAGGTCCTGCGCGCGCAGCGCGCCCTCGAGCGCCGCCTCGGCCCGGTCCCACATCGCGTCGGATCCGATCCGCTGCTCGGGCCGCGTCGAGAGCTCCAGCCGCGGTTCGAACCCGAACGTCCGGTACAGGAAGTAGCCGAAGTCCAGGCATCCGACGACCTCGTCGTGGATCTGCTCCTCGGTGCAGAAGATGTGGGCGTCGTCCTGCGTGATGTGGCGCACGCGCATGAGCCCGTGCAGCGTCCCCGACGGCTCGTGGCGGTGCACGAGGCCCATCTCGGAGTAGCGGATCGGCAGGTCGCGATACGAGCGGCGCGCGTCCTTGTAGAGCTGGATGTGCGCCGGGCAGTTCATGGGCTTGAGGCCCATGGGCCGGTCCTCGACCTCCGTGAAGTACATGTTGTCGCGGTACTTGTCCCAGTGCCCCGACTGCTTCCACAGCTCGGCGTCGTAGAGGATCGGGGTGCGCACCTCGCGGTACCCCCGCGCGAGATTCTCCGAGCGCCACAGCTGGGCCAGACCGTTCCAGATGACCATCCCGTCCGGCTGCCAGAACGGCATCCCGGGCGCGAGCTCGGAGAACATGAACAGGTTCAGCTCGCGCCCCAGCTTGCGGTGATCGCGCGCGCGGGCCTGCTCGAGCCGCTCGAGGTGCGCCGCGAGCTCGGAGGTCGCGTGGAACGCGGTGCCGTAGATGCGCGTGAGCATCGGGCGCGAGGCGTCGCCGCGCCAGTAGGCGCCGGCGAGCGAGAGCAGCTTGAACGCCTTGATCCGCCCGGTGCTCGGCCCGTGCGGGCCGCGGCACAGGTCGGTGAACGGGCCGTTGGTGTAGAGCGAGACGGTCTCGACGCCGTCGCCCCCGACCAGGTCCTCGATCAGCTCGACCTTGTAGGGCTGGTCGGAGGCGCGGAAGCGCTCGAGCGCCTGCTCGACCGCGACATCCTCGCGCGTGAACGGCTCCTTCGCCTTGACGTGCTCGCGCATCTTCTCCTCCAGCACCGGCAGGTCGTGCTCGGAGACGCTGACGCCGTCAGGGAAGTCGAAGTCGTAGTAGAAGCCGTCCTCGATCGGCGGGCCGATCGAGATCCGGGTGCCGGGGTAGAGGTCGAGCACCGCGGCCGCCAGCACGTGCGCGGTGTCGTGCCGGATCAACTCGAGCGAGTCGGGGGAGCGGTCGGTGACGATCTCGACCCGCTCGCCGTCGGACAGGGGCCCGCCCAGGTCGCGGAGCTCGCCGTTGACCTTCACGGCCAGCGCGGCGCGCGCGAGGCCGGGGCCGATCGCCGCGGCGAGGTCGGCGCCACTGGCGCCGTCGTCGAGGTCCTTGCGGGTGCCGTCGGGGAGCAGGACGTGCATCGAGGGCGGGATGCTAGCCCGCGCCGCCCGAGCGGCGGCGCGCCCGCATGCGCGGCAGGGCGCGGCTCACCGTCGCGGCCGCGCGAGCCGGAGGATACGGACCGGCTCGCCGAAGCCGCCGACGGTTTGGGCCTCCGGCTCCAAGCCGAGGGCGGAGGCGACCGCGGCCGACGCCCGGTTGGCCGGCTGGATCCGGGCGACGACGCTTGGGGCGCCGAGCCCGAACGCCTCGTCGAGGATCGCTCGGCCGCCCTCGGTCGCGTATCCCCGCCCCCACAGCTCCGGGTCGATCCACCAGCCGATCTCGTAGTCCTCGTCGGCCAGCTCGAGGATCTCGGGCCCGGCGAAGTTGAGCGCGATCAAGCCGACCGCACGACCGCTCTCGCGCTCGACGGCCGCGCGCCAGCCGAAGCCGTGCGCTCGCCAGTGCACGAGCGCCCGCGCGGAACGCTCGTCGGCTTCGGCGCGTGTCCACGTCGCGCCGGTGCCGACGTGGCGCATGACCTCGGGCATGGCGGCGAGCCGCGCAAGCATGCCGCCGTGCGCGGGAGCCCACGGCTCCAGGCGCAGGCGGGCGGTCTCGAGGGTCATGGGCGGCTTGGGTTGCATCGCCATCCGCAAGTTTGCCGCGCGGGATGCCGATACCTGGTCGAATGGACGGCGTCCTGAATCTCGACCAACCGGTACGCGGCGCGCTGGACGCGCTCGCCGGCGTCGCGCGCGACAGCGCCGAGGCCGCGATCGAGCGGTCGCTCGCCGCCGCGCGCGAGCTGCTCGGGATGCAGCTCGCCTACGTCACGGAGGCCGGCGACCGCGATTTCCTCATGCTGGCGCTCGACGGCGACGCGGCGCCGTTCGGCGGGCCGCACGCCGGCGCGCGCGTCCCGCGGCGCGACACGCTGTGCGACCGGATGCTCGGCGGCACGGTGGGGAACGTCGTCCCCGACGTCGCGGCGACGCCCGGTGCACGCGGAGCCACCGGCTCCCCCGGCGTCGGCGCCTATGTCGGCGTCCCCGTCCGGCTGGTCGACGGCACGATCTACGGCTCGCTCTGCTGCGTCTCCGAGGAGGCCACGCCGGCGCTGCGCGAGCGCGACGCACGCCTGCTCGAGGTGCTGGCGCGGATCATCGCCGACCAGATCGACCGCGAGCGCCAGCAGCGGCGCTCGATGCGCGTGGAGGGCGAGGCGAGCGCCGGCCAGGCCCTGCTCGCCGCGCTCAAGGCCCGCGAGCGCTACACCGCACAGCACTCCGAGGCCGTCGTGGAGCTCTCCACCGCCGTGGCGGAGGAGCTCGGGCTCGACGACGAGGAGATCGTGCAGGTCGCCCAGGTGGCGCTGCTGCACGACGTCGGCAAGCTGGGCGTGCCCGAGGCGATCCTCCAGAAGCCCGGCGCGCTGACCGACGCCGAGTGGCTGATCGTGCGCGCACACCCCGCGATCGGCGAGCGCGTCGTCGCTTCGATCGCCTCGCTCGCGCACCTCGCGTCCGCCGTCCGGGCCGAGCACGAGCGCTGGGACGGATCCGGCTACCCCGACGGCCTGGCCGGCGGGCAGATCCCGCTCGCGAGCCGCATCTGCCTCGCCTGCGACGCCTGGCACGCGATGACCTCCGACCGCCCGTACCGCGCGGCGCTGCCCGTGGCCGAAGCTCGCTCCGAGCTGCGGCGCAACGTCGGCACCCAGTTCTGCCCGCAGACGGTCGCGGCGCTGCTCATCGTGCTCGACGGCCGCCCGCCGGGCGCGGACGGGCCGCCCGACCCGCCGGACCGCACGACGCAGCCGGAGTCCGAGCTGCGGGCGCTGATCGCCGTCGCCGGCGCCGTGGCGGCCGCGCACCGTCTCGAGGACGTGCTGGAGGTCGTCGCCGAGGAGACCCGGCGCGTGGTCGGCGCCTCCTCGGTGTCGATCAGCCGCCGAGAGCACGAGCGCGTCCGCACCCTCGTCAACGTCGGCGAGCTGCGCCGCGACGAGGAGCGCTTCCCGACCGAGGAGATCTACGAGCTGTCGGACTATCCGCGCGTGGCGCGGCTGCTGCGCGAGGGCGCGCCCTACGTGATCTCGCGCGCCGATCAGGATCTCGGACCGGACGACCGCCGGCTGCTCGACGCGCTCGACAAGGGCTCTTACGTCGGCGTTGCGGTGATCGCCGACGGCCGCACGTGGGGCATGCTCGAGGCGTTCACCAACGTCGGCGCCGTGCCGTTCACGCGCCGGCACGTGCCGTTCCTGGAGGCGATCGCCGGCCAGGTGGGCGCCGCGATCGGCCGCGCCGAGCTGTTCTCGCGCGTCACCGCGCTCGCCTACTCGGACCCGCTCACGGGGCTGGGCAACCGCCGCGCGCTCGACGAGCGGCTGGAGGCGGCGGTGCAGCGCGGCGGGCTGCTGGCGCTCGCGTTCTGCGACCTCGACGTGCTCAAGCAGATCAACGACACGCTCGGCCATGACGCGGGCGACGACGCCATCCGGCGTGCCGCCGATGCGTTGGCGGCCGCCGCGCGCGGCCACGCCGGCGCGCACGTCTGCCGGGTGGGCGGCGACGAGTTCTGCGTCGTGCTCGAGGGTGAGGGCGCCGAGGCTGCCGCCGCGATCGCCGCGCACGCGGGGAGCCTGCTGGCCGAGGGCGATGAGCCGCTGTCGCTGTCATGCGGCGCCGCCGGGCTGCGCCCCGGCGCCGGGCCCGCCGACCTCTTCCGCGCGGCCGACGCCGCCCTGTACGAGTCCAAGCGCGAGGGCCGCGGCCGCGTGGTGATCGCCCCGGACCAGGAGCCGGCCACCTTCCCCGCGCCCGCCCGACGGGCGCGCCGGGACCAGACGCCCGGCGCGACCCACGCGCTCGCGGAGCAGCTGCTCGCCGCGCTCGACGGCGCCCCGCCCGAGGAGCGCCTCGAGCGCCTCGCCCGCGCGCTCGACACCATCAGCTGATCTCTCACTAGGGTCCGGGCCATGGATGCCCAGGCCCTGCGCGCGCAGTTCCCCGTCCTCGAGCACATCGCCTACCTCAACACCGGCACCGACGGCCCGCTGCCCGCCGCCGCGGTCGGGGCGGCGAACGAGGAGCTCGCCGCCGAGCTGCGCAGCGGCCGCTTCACGGCGCACTTCGAGCGCCGGTTCGAGCTGCAGGACCAGCTGCGGGCCGCCTATGCGAGGGTCGTGTGCGCCGCCCCGGAGGAGATCGCGCTGACGACGTCGACCAGCGACGGGCTGGGACGCGTGATCGCCGGTCTCGGCCTCGGCCGCGACGACGAGATCGTGACCTCTGACCAGGAGCACCCGGGCCTGCTCGGGCCGCTGCTCGCCGCCCGCCGCCGCGGCGTGAGCGTCCGCGCCGTCCCGCTCGCGCACGTCGCCGAGGCCGTCGGTGAGCAGACCACGCTGGTGGCGCTCTCGCACGTGAGCTGGATCGGCGGCGAGGTCGCGCCGGCGGGCCGGAGCGAGCTCGACGTCCGGGTGATCCTCGACGGCGCCCAGGGCGCCGGCGCCGTGCACGTCGATCCCCGCGCGCTCGGCTGCGCCGCCTACGCCGCCGCCGGGCAGAAGTGGCTGTGCGGCGCCGACGGCACGGGCTTTATCTGGATCGACCCGGCCTTCGCCGAGCGGGTCGCGCTCGTGAGCCCCAGCTACATGACGTTCGAGGACGCCGCCGCCGGGCTCGAGGGCGGCTTCAAGGAGACCGCCACGCGCTTCGACACCCCCGCGCTGCCGCGCGAGGCGGTGGCGCTCTCGCTCGCGGCGATCGGCGTGCTCGAGGCGGCGGGCTGGGAGGCGGTCCAGGCGGAGGCGACGGCACGCGCGCGCCGGCTCGCCGACCGGCTGCGCGAGCGCGGCCGCACCGTGATGGCGCGGGGCGCGACGACGCTGGTCACCTGGGAGGACCCGTTCGCCGAGGCGACGCGCGACAAGCTGGAGGCCGCGGGTGTCGTCGTGCGCAACCTCCCCGGCCGCGCGCTGCTGCGCGCCTCGGTCGGCGCCTGGAACGACGACGCCGACCTCGACCGGCTGCTCAGCGCGCTCTGACGAGCTCGCGCACGTCGCCGATCCCGTTCTGCTCGAGCAGGAAGCGCTGCGGGTAGGCGGGCGGCGGGCCTGCCGGCGCCTCCAGCCGCTCACGCTCGGAGGCTGAGAGCTCGAGGCCGTCCGCGCCGAGCACGTCCTCGAGCTGGTCGAGCGTGCGCGCGCCCACGATCGGTGCCGTCACGCCGTCGGTGCCGAGCAGCCAGGCGAGCGCAACCTGCGGGATCGTCGCCCCGCGCGCATCAGCGATCTCCCCAGCGGCGTCGACCACCTGGAAGTGGCGCTCGATCGCCCGCCGCTCGTAGGACTCCTCGAGCGTCTCGCCCGCGTCGGCGATGCGGCTGCCCTCCGGCGGGCGCTCGCCGCGCTGGTACTTGCCGGTGAGGAAGCCGGCGCCGAGCGGTCCCCACGGGATCACTGCGAGCCCGGCAGCGCGGCAGAACGGCAGGATCTCGACCTCGATCGAGCGTTCCACGAGCGAGTACTGGGGCTGGAGCGAGACGAACGGCGACCAGCCCTCGCGGTCCTGCAGCGCGACGGCCCACGCGAGCAGCCACGCCGGGAAGTTCGACACGCCCAGCGCGCGCACCTTGCCGGCGCGGACGAGGGCGTCGAGCGCCTCGAGCGTCGCCTCCAGCGGCACGTCGGGATCCGGCGCGTGGATCTGGTAGAGGTCGATCTCCTCCACGCCGAGCCGCCGCAGGCTCGCGTCGCAGGCCTGCGCGATCCGGTCCGGCGCAAGCCCCTGCCCGCCGGGGTCTGAGACGGGGAAGCGGCACTTGGTCGCCAGCACGACCTCGTCGCGGTGGCGTGCGAGCCACGGCGCGAGCGTCTCCTCCGAGCCGCCGTCGGAGTAGACGTCGGCGGTGTCGAGGAAGTTGCCGCCGGCCTCCAGGTAGCGGTCGAGCATCCGGAGCGATTCCTCAGGCGGCGTCTTGGCGCCCATCATCATCGTGCCGAGGCACAGGCGGCTGACGGTGAACGGGCCGAGCGTGGTCGTCTGCATCTGTGGCCAGTACCCGCTTAGAGCTCCCGTGCTCGCAGCGCTGCACGGGATCGGCTCGGCTCCGGGGATTGCACGCGTCACAATCCGTCGCGTGCCCGATCTGCTCCCAGGCGCCGAGATCGCCGGCTGCCGCATCGAGGCGGTCGCCGGGCGCGGGGGCATGGGCATCGTCTACCGGGCCACGCAGCTCTCGCTCGGCCGCCCCGTCGCGGTCAAGCTGATCGCCTCCGACCGCGCGGGCGACCCGGGCTTCCGCGAGCGCTTCGAGCGCGAGTCGCGCGTGGCGGCGGCGATCGACCACCCGAACGTGATCCCGGTCTACGCGGCGGGTGAGGAGGGCGGCCACCTCTACCTCGTGATGCGCTACGTCAAGGGCATCGACCTGCAGGGGCTGCTGGCGCGCGAGCGGCGGCTGCCGCCCGACCGCGTGGCGGCGATCGCCTGCCAGGTCGGCGCCGCGCTCGACGCCGCACACGCCACCGGACTCGTGCACCGCGACGTCAAACCGGCCAACGTGCTGCTCAACGGCGAGCACGCGTACCTTGCCGATTTCGGCCTCTCCCAGCTCGTCGGCACCGACACGCGGCTGACGTCGACCGGCCAGTGGATCGGCACGGTCGACTTCATGGCGCCCGAGCAGTTCTCCGGCGCGGTGGTCGACGCGCGCGCCGACGTCTACGCGCTCGGTTGCGTGCTCCACAACGCGCTGACGGGCGAGATCCCGTACCCGCGCGGGACCGTGCCGGCCACGATGCTCGCCCACCTCCACGACCCGCCACCGCGGCCGACCGTGGTGGTGGAGGGCCTCCCGGCCGGCTTTGACCGCGTGATCGCCCGCGCGCTCGACAAGGATCCCGAGCGGCGCTACCCGTCGGCTGGCGACCTCGGCCGCGCCGCCCTCGCCGCGGCGGAGGGGCGCCACGTCACCGAGGTCGAGCGGATGGTGGCGCGCGGCGCGGCCGCGC
>JBPCNM010000361.1:0-4352 GCA_051001255.1 Solirubrobacteraceae bacterium | reverse complement strand
GTCCACGGTCGGACCCAGCGCGGCGCGCCGGTCGCCGACCGCCGCCTCGAGCCGCCGCCGCCGGCCGGGCGCGTCGGGGTCGGGTACGAACACGATCGCGGCGCCGAACGACTCGGCGCCGATCGCCCCCTCGCCCAGGCGCCGCGCCAGGCGGGCGGCGATCGAATCCAGCGGCGCCTCGCCGGGCGCGCCGCCGTCGACAGTCGCGGCCACCAGCGCGGCCAGGCCCCCGCGTGGCAGCGCCCAGCCGGCCGCGACGGCGGCCGTGCGCACCGCCTCCTGGCCGGGCGGCGGGTCCTGCGCGAGCAGCCGCACCAGCCGGCGCAGGCGCCGCTCGCTCTCGCCGGCGGCCGCGCTCTGCTCCTCGGCATAGCCCTCGGCCGACTCCGCCGACAGCTCGTCGATGTAGGCGAAGATCGCCTCGCCGAGCGAGTAGATGACCGCCGGGGAGAGGCCGCCGGCGACGCAGGCCTCGACGAAGCGCCGCCACGCGAGCCGCGCGCCGACGCGGTAGGCGGCCAGCAGCGCGTCCAGGCTGCGGCCCGAGTGAAACTCGCCGCGGCCGAGGTCTACGTATGTCCCGCGCGCCCGCGCGGCGTCGGGCTCCGGGTCGGCGAGAAGGTCGACGAAGCGGTTGAACGCGACCTCCACGCCGAGCCGTACGACCTGCCCGAACTCGCCCTCCATGGCGCGCGCGTAGCCTGGCACCTCGCGTGCGATCGCGGCGATCGTCTCGTCAGCGAGGCCCGGCAGCACCGGGCGCAGGACCGCCGCCGCCTCCGGGGGAACCGCCTCGTACGGCCGGGAGCTCGCCTCCATTGTCACGACGCTACAGAGATGCGCCGCCCATCCGCGTGAGCGCGCCTGGATTCTGCACCTGACGATGCCCCGACGCCCGGAATCGTGCGTGCAGTAACCTGCACGTCCGTGCAGGAACGTGCAGTCACCGGACAGCTCCTCAGCGCCGAGCGCCGCCAGGCGATCCTCCGGACGCTCGCGCGCGACGGGAAGGTCGTCGCGGCGCGCCTCGTCGAGGAGCTCGGCGTGTCCGAGGACACGATCCGGCGCGACCTGCGCGAGCTCGCCGCGCAAGGACTCGTGCAGCGCGTGCATGGCGGCGCGCTCGCGCCCGCGCCGCAGCCCGGCTCCTTCGCCCACCGCAGCGAGAGGTGCCCGGACGAGAAGGCGGCGCTCGCCCAGGCGGGCGTCGCGGTGCTCGCCCACGCGCGCGTCGTGCTGCTCGACGGCTCGACCACCAACCTCGAGCTCGCGCGCCGGCTGCCCGCCGAGCCCGCCCGCACGGTGCTGACCAACTCGCCGCCGATCGCCGCGGCGCTCGCCGACCACCCGACCGCCGAGGTCGTGATGATCGGCGGCCGGCTCGACAAGCGCGCCCAGGTCACGGTCGGGGCGAGCACGGTCGACTTCATCCGCTCGATCCGCGCCGACGCGTGCGTGCTCGGCGTCTGTGCGCTGCACCCCGAGGCCGGGCTCTCCACCGACGACCTCGACGAGGCTCAGGTCAAGCGCGCGATGGTCGCGGCGTCGGCCGACGTGATCGCGCTCGCCACCTCCGACAAGCTCAGGGCCGGAAGCCCGTACGTCGTCGCGCCCGTCGCCGAGCTCACCCACGTGGTCGCGGAGGCCGCCGCGCCCGACGAGCTGCTCGACCCCTACCGCGCGCTGGGCGTCACGGTGACGCGCGCGTGCCTGTGCCGGTCGGCGGAGCCGACGCGGTGAGCGCCCGCTGGGCGACCACCGGCGTCTTCGTCGTCAACGGCGCCGGGATCGGCACCTGGGTCGCGCACATCCCGTGGGTGCAGGAGCGATTCGACCTCTCCAAGAGCGCGATGGGCCTCGTGATCGTCGCGATGGCGATCGCGGTCATCCTCGCGTTCCCGATCGCGGGCCAGGCGATCGTCCGCCACGGCTCGGAGCGGATCGTGTGGATCGGCGGCATCGCGATGGCGCTCGCGGTCAACCTGCCGGTGCTCGCGCCCCATCCGGCGCTCGTCGCGCTCGGGCTGCTCGTGCTCGGCGGCGCCAGCGCCACGATGGACGTCGCGATGAACAGCCACGGCGTGAAGGTGGAGAAGGAGCTCGGGAAGCCGATCATGTCCTCGCTGCACGCCGGCTGGGCGTTCGGCGGCATGGCGGGCGCGGGCTTCGCCGCCCTGTGCGCCGCGCTCGGCGTCGATCCGCGCGTCACGGTCGCCGTCAGCTCGGTGCTCCTGCTCGCCCTCTTGGTCGCCACCGCCTCGCGCATCGGGCACGGCTCGGCCGCCGCGGGGGAGGAGACGCCGGGCTTCACGCTGCCGTCGCGCGGCGTGGTGCTGCTGGCCACCATGTGCCTGCTCGTGATGGTCACGGAGGGTGCGATGGCCGACTGGGGTGGGCTCTACCTGCGCCAGGACCTCGGCGCGAGCGCCGCGCTCGCCGCTCTGGCCTACTCGTTCTTCACCGGAGGCATGACCGTCGGCCGGGTGGTCGGCGACTGGGTGAACCGCCGCATCGGCGCCGTCGCGCTGCTGCGCTGGGGCGCGCTGCTGACCGGCGCCCCGCTCGGCGCGATGCTGCTGATCGGCCAGCCCGCCGCCGCGCTGATCGGGCTCTTCGTCGTCGGGCTCGGCGTGGCCAACGGCGTCCCGCTGATGTTCAGCGCCGCCGGGCGTCAGCCCGACATGCCGCCCGGCCCGGGGATCGCCGCCGTCTCGTCGATGGGCTCGCTCGGCTTCCTGGCCGGGCCACCCGTGATCGGCGTGCTCGCCGACGCGATCTCGCTGCCGTGGGCGCTCGCGACGCTCATCGGAGGCGCCGCCGTCGTCTTCGCGCTCGCCCGCCGCGCGACGAGCCGGACCCAGCCCGAGCCGGAGCGCCGGATCGAGGCCCATCCGGTGGCGGTGCCGTGAGCTTCGCCGCGGTCATCTCCGACCTCGACGGCGTGCTCGTCGACTCCGCCGCCGCGACGAGCCGCGCGTGGGCGGCGTGGGGCGCGCGCCACGGTCTCGACGGCGCGGCGCTGCAGGCCGCCAACCACGGGCGTCCCGCGCGCGAGCTGGTCGCCGAGCACGTGCCCGCCGGCGAGCTGGACGCCGAGGCCGGCTTCCTGCTCGACGCCGAGGTGGGCGACACGGAGGGCGTGATCGCCTTCCCGGGCGCCGCCGGCGTGCTAGCGCTGCCGGTCGTCGGTATCGCGACGTCGTGCGTGCTGCCGCTCGCCCACGCGCGCATCGCCGCCGCGCGGCTGGCCGTCCCGGACGTGCTGGCGACCGCCGACCAGGTGGCGCGCGGCAAACCCGCGCCCGACGCCTACCTGCTCGCCGCGGAGCGGCTCGGCGTCGAGCCGGCCGCCTGCCTCGTCCTCGAGGATGCGCCGAGCGGGATCGCGGCCGGGCGCGCGGCGGGCATGACCGTCTGGGCGGTCACCACCACGCATGAGCCCGAAGCGCTCGGCGAGGCGCACCGGATCGCCGCCGGCCTGCCGGAGCTGCTGCGCGTGCTCAGCGCTCGAGCAGCCGGATCAGGTACTCGCCGTAGCCGCTCTTGACCAGCGGCTCGGCGAGCGCGCGCAGCTGTGCGTCGTCGATGAACCCCTCGCGCCAGGCGATCTCCTCGGGAGAGCCGATCCGCAGCCCCTGGCGCTCCTCGATCACGCGCACGAACTCGGCCGCCTGCATGAGCGAGTCGAACGTGCCGGTGTCGAGCCAGGCCGTCCCGCGGTCGAGCACGCCGACGCGCAGCTTGCCGCGCCGCAGGTACTCGCGGTTGACGTCGGTGATCTCGATCTCGCCGCGCGCGCTCGGCGCGATGCCGCGCGCGATCTCCACGACGTCGTTGTCGTAGAAGTAGAGCCCGACGACGGCGTAGTTGGACTTCGGCCGCGCCGGCTTCTCCTCGATCGACACCGCGTTGCGCTCGCCGTCGAACTCGACCACGCCGTAGCGCTCCGGGTCGGCCACGTGGTAGGCGAACACCGCGCCGCCGTCGGGGTGGTCGAGCTCCTTGAGCTGGGTGCCGAGGCCGTAGCCGTAGAAGATGTTGTCGCCGAGGATCATCGCGACGGCGTCGCCGCCGATGTGCTCGGCTCCGATGACGAACGCGTCGGCCAGGCCGCGCGGGTGCTCCTGCGCGGCGTAGGAGAAGCGGCAGCCGAACTGGGAGCCGTCGCCGAGCAGCCGCCGGAACTGCTCCTGGTCGACCGGCGTCGTGATGATCAGGATCTCGCTGATCCCCGCCATCATCAGCGTGGACAGCGGGTAGTAGATCATCGGCTTGTCGTAGACGGGCATGATCTGCTTCGAGATGCCCTGGGTGATCGGGTACAGCCGGGTGCCCGAGCCGCCGGCCAGGAT
>JBPCNM010000360.1:0-6950 GCA_051001255.1 Solirubrobacteraceae bacterium | reverse complement strand
CACCCTGCCGCCGCGCGGGAGCTCCAGCACCACGTCGGCGCCTGCGGCGCGGGCGCGCGCGGCGGTGGTGTCGGCGCCCGGCGCAGCGCCGACGTCGACGGAGACCACGACCTCCAGCCGGTAGCGCGGCCAGTCCAGCGCGAGCGCGTTGGCCACCTTCGCCGCGATCACCGACTCCTCGTCGTAGGCGGCGACGACGAGCGAGACGCTCGGCGTGCCGTCGCCGCCCGCCGGCACCGCCACCGGGTTGCCCCACATGCGTCGCAGGACGGCGAGGAACACGCCGTAGCCGACCTGCGTCCAGGCCAGCGTGGCGGTGGCGGCCCAGAAGACGGCACGGGCGAGCGGGCGATCCATGGCGCGGCATGCTGGCAGGACTCCAATCCGCGCAGCGGCGCGCCGGAGTGCAGTGGCGGCGCTGCGCCACACTGGGCGGGTGCCCGCGATCCGCGCACCCAGGCTTTCGGACGGGGAGATCGCCCTGCGCGCGCTGGCGCCTGTCGACGTGCCGGCGATCGTCGCCGCCTGCCAGGACCCGGAGATCCCGCGCTGGACGAGCGTTCCGTCGCCGTACACGCGCGAGGACGCCTACCGGTTCCTCGCCATCGCGGCCACCGAGGCCTCCGCGGGCGAGGGGATCGCGCTCGCCGTCGCCGACGCGCGCGACCGGCTGATCGGCACGATCGGCCTGATGGAGATCGACGACACCCGGGGCGAGATCGGCTACTGGACCGCAGCGCCGGCACGGGGGCGAGGCGTGGCGCCGCGGGCGGTGGCGCTGCTGCGCGACTGGGCACATCTGGAGCTGGGGATCGGCGAGCTCGAGATCCTCGCCCACCGCGACAACCACCCGTCCCAGCGGGTGGCCGAGCGCGCCGGCTTCGCCGACACGGGCGAGATCCGCTCCGTCGCGCGGATGCCACCCGGCCGCCGCGAGGGCTTCAGGCTGTACGTGTGGCGCGCTCCCGCACCCAGGCGGTGAGCTCGGGCAGCGTGCGAGAAGCCCCGCAACGGGCCGCGCGGCGCGTCGCAGGCTAACGTGCCGCGCCTGGGAGCGAACCGATGATCTTCACGCGGCGCGGCGGCGCCGACGGTCCGCCGCTGCTGGTGCTGCTGCTGCCCTCGGCGCTCGAGGCGTTCGGCCGGCGCGAGGCCGCCGAGGCGCTGCTGAAGGCGCCCGGCGCCCTGGCCGTCGAACCCGCGCGCGTCTCCTACGGGACGCTCGGCGCGCTGCCCGCCGCGATCGCCCGCTCGATCGCGCGCCGCCAGGCCAAGCGCATGAAGCTGCCCGGCACGCCGCGCGCCGTGGCGGTCTTCGACCCGCTGCAGCTCCCGCTCGCCGACGCCCTGGTGCAGCGCCATGCCGAGGCGGAGCTCTGGTGCCTCGCCGGGCCGATCGACGGGGTCGGCGACGCTGCGCTGACGCTGGACGCCGCCGCCGACCCGCTCCCCGCGTGGGAGCGGATGGAGGACCTCGGGATCGCATCCGGGCGCCTGGGCTCCGAGCGAGGCGGCTGACTCATCACCTTCACGGCTCCTTCCGGCAGCAGGGTTGCGCGTGATGTGTTGCACGGCATGAACCGGCCGAGCTTGTAGTGTGGAATTGCCCGGAAAGGTAGTGTACATATGCCCGCCGGTGGAGTGTAGCTTTGCCCGAAATGGTAGCGTGGCGCAATGGTCACAGGCTCGGCATATCAGCGACGGATCCTCGATGACGCGCTGGATGAGTTGATGGCAGCGCTTCCCGCCGTCGCCGTGGAGGGCGCTAAGGCCGTTGGCAAGACCGCGACCGCGTCCCAGCGTGCCGCAACCGTCTACCAGCTGGACGACCCAGGCGCGCGCGCCGTAGCGGAGGCTGACATGGACCGCCTGCTGGACGCGCCCGCTCCGGTGCTCATCGACGAGTGGCAGTACCTGGCGCCGGTCTGGGACAAGGTGCGCCGAGCCGTAGACGCCGGCGCGGCCCCCGGCCAGTTCCTGCTGACCGGCTCGGCGTCACCGAAGGCCGCCGGTACGCACTCGGGCGGCGGTCGCGTCGTCAGCATGCGCTTGCGGCCTCTGTCGCTCGCCGAACGGCTGCCGGGGTCCGCCACGGTGAGCTTCGCGGAGCTGCTGGCCGGGGGCCGGCCACCCGTGAGCGGCCGGACCGCTTTCAAGCTGAGCGACTACACCGATGAGATTCTCGGCTCCGGCTTCCCGGGGCTGCGGGGACTGGCGGGTCGCCCTCTCCGCGCGCAGCTGGACAGCTACCTGCAGCGAGTCGTCGATCGCGATTTCCCCGAGCTCGGCCATCCGGTGCGCAAGCCCGACGCATTGCGCCGCTGGATGACTGCCTTCGCGGCCGCGACCGCCACGACGACCTCCTTCGAGAAGATTCGTGACGCCTCCACGAGCGGACACGAGGTCAAGCCGGCTAGGAGCACCGTGCAGCCCTACCGCGAGGTGCTGGAGCGGCTGTTCATCCTCGACGAGGTGCCTGGTTGGAAGCCGTCGCGCAACCACATCGCCGAACTTGCGCTCCCGCCGAAGCATCACCTCGCTGACCCTGCCTTGGCAGCCCGTCTGCTCGGCGCCACCGCGAACGAGTTGCTCGAGGGACGATCGCCCGGGCCCCGCATCCCCCGTGACGGCACCCTGCTCGGCGCGTTGTTCGAGTCGCTGGTGACGTTGTCCGTGCGGATCTACGCTCAGGCAGCCGAAGCCGGCGTCGGGCACCTGCGTACCCACCGCGGCGACCGCGAGGTCGACCTCATCGTCGAACGCGACGACGGCTGCGTCGTCGCAATCGAGACCAAGCTGAGCAAGGCGCCGGGCGAAGACTCGGTCCGGCACCTCAACTGGCTCGCCAGGCAAATCGGCGGCGAACTGCTGGACGCCATCGTCATCACCACCGGCGAAGAGGCGTACCGCCGGCCCGACGGCGTCGCGGTCATCCCGGCCGCACTCCTCGGGCCCTAGACGGATCGGCCGCCTGCACTAGGCGGGCGCCGGCTCCGGCTCCGGCGCGCCAGGTCGCTCCGTCTCGCCGCGCCGGCTGCGCGGGCGCCGGGCGAGCACCGCCCCGACGGCCAGCAGCGTCCACGCGACCGGGTCCTCCAGGAACGCGGCGTACATCCAGGTGTGCACGACGACTGCGACGAAGCCGGCGGCCACGACGGCGCGGTAGGGATCGCCGCGCGCGCCGTCCAGCAACCGGTAGAGCGCCGTGGCCAGAAGGGCAAGGTAGACCGCGAGCCCGATCAGGCCCTGCTCCGCCGCCACCGTGAGCGGGATCGTGTGCGAGGCCGAGACGGCGTCGCCGCGCGCGCCGAAGCCGTGCGCCAGGTACTCCTCCGGGAACGCGCCCGACCCCCAGCCCCACAGCGGGCGGTCGGCGGCCAGGTCGACGCCGCCGCGCATCAGCTCATAGCGCCCCGACGTCGCGTCGTCGAGCGACTGCGCGCTGCCCAGGTCCAGTCGCAGCGCCGAGGGGAACGCGAGCACGAGCACGAGCCCGATCGCCACGACCGCCACGACCGCCGGCGCCACCTTGTGCACCGGGAAGCGCAGAGCCGCCAGCACGAGCAGGCCGGCGAGCAGCGCCGCGAAGCTCGACTGCGACAGCGTGAGCAGGAGGCCGCCCCACAGCACCGCGACCGCCGCGGCCGCGAGCCCGGCCGTGCGCGGGCGCCGATCCCACAACAACACGCCCGCGAGCCCGAGCATCCCCAGCGCGGCGGAGCGCCCGTCAGTGTTCGGGTCGAAGAAGAGCGAGTTGACGCGGAAGTACGCCTCGAGCTCGTTGGAGGCGATCACCTTCGGGTTGAGCAGCAGCCGGCGCGTCGCGTACTCCACGAAGCCGACCGCGGTGAACGCGAGCGCCAGCCCGATCAGCACCCGGAAGCCGGCGCGCAGCCGGCGCGGCGACCACTCCAGCTCGCGCAGGACCGTGAACAGCAGCGCGAACGGCACGTAGAAGAAGACCGTCTGCTCGAGCGCCACCTCGAGCGACGTCGAGTACGCGGCCTGGAGCGCGTAGAGCACCATCGCGCCCGCCAGAAGCCACTCCATCGCCCCGTTGGCGCGCGGCGGGTCGACGCGCTCGCGGTCGCGGATGCGCGGCGCGATCCACGCCAGCGCGCCGGCGGCAATCACGAGGTAGAGCGGCACGAGCAGGTTCGCCGTCGAGCCGCCCGCCTCGACCGGCACGCGGAACGGCAGGGCGGCCAGGGCGGCGAGCGGCAGGAACGCCTTGCGGCGCGCGACGAGCAGCGCCAGCGGGACGGCCACGAGCGCGGCGACGGCCAGGCCCCCTGCGATCGTCGGCAGCGGGTGCGCGCGCACGGTGGCCAGCTGCGGCGTCTCCCAGATCGAGAGCACGAGGAGAACCGGCGTGAGCGCGAGCGCACCGAGCATCGCCCACGCCCGCACGCGCGACGCCGGCGCAAGGATCGCCGCGGCGGCCAGCGCCGCCGCGATCACGATGCCGACGGCGCGGACCGACGCGGGCCCGGCGGCGGTGTCGGCGGCGACGAGCAGGGCGGGCATCTAGAACGTGCGGATCTGCGGCTCGGCGCCGCGCAGGATGTCGGCGACGTTGCGCGTGAGCTGCGCGACGGGTACGGAGCCCGCCTTCAGGCGCACGCCCCACTCGGGCAGCCCGACGCGGATCACGACGCCCTTGCCCACCTGCGTGAGCGCGAGCGCCGGGAACGTCTCCGGCAGCGGCGCATCGCCGCTCTCCGCGGCGTCCAGGGCCGCCGTGTCGACCGCCGCGAGCGCCGCCTGCACGTCGTCGGAGGGCGCGGACTCCTCCAACGCCGAGAAGCCGGGGAGCGACTCGACGCCGGTGAGCAGACCGGTTGCGCCCTCGTCGGCGATCGGCTGCAGCGGCTCGGGCTCTCCGGGCAGCATGCGCAGCGGGCGCAGGCGGGTGCCGAACGGGTCGGTGTCGCCCGGGGGGAGCGGGCGCAGCAGCCGGTCGCGCGCGACGTCGACGCCACGGCGCATCGACTCGGCACCGAACGAGGCGACACGCCCGCCGTCCGTCGCGTACCGGCGCAGCCGCCGCGCGAGCTCGCTGGAGATCCAGCGCAGCGGACCCGCCAGCAGGACGCCCGCGCGCTCGCCGGCGAGGCCGGAGCGCGAGGCGGCCAGCGTCAGGTCGGTCGTGATGTCGTAGTGGATCTTCTCGCCGTCCAGGAACGCCAGCAGCGGCGCGACCTGGTCGCCGAAGCCCGCTGGGAGCCCGTCCGCGAGCAGTCGCGGATACGCGGCCGAGCTGCCGTTCTCCAACGTGTTGGGCAGCCCGTCGCGGTCGTCGTCGAGCGTGTCGCGGCCGAACCACGTGATCGCCGGCACCACGACGAGAATCGGCGCCGGCTTCGGCGCCTGCACCGCGAACGGCACGGTGGTCGAGTCCTTGCCCGCACGCACGCCGAGGACGTAGACGCCGGAGTCCTCGCGGGGAGCGCGCACCTTCAGCTCACCGCCCGACTCCTTCCGGCCCGTGTTGCGCGATCGCTGCTCGCGGCCTCTCCGGCGCTTGCCGGCCCGCCAGGGCGGCGGCCGCTCGCCCACCCGCCAGATCCTCCAGCGATACGGGCGACCGCGCGAGTCGACCGCGAACGAGGCCGACTCGCCGGCCGGCACGGGATCGGCGGGCGGCTGCGCCATCAGCGCCCGCACGCTCACGCCGGGCTGCCCCCGCACCGCACCGGGCTCGCCCGCCGCGGGCGCCGAGCGGCCGACGTTGCCGGCCTGGTCGCGCACGGCCGCGACGATCTGGTAGGTGCCGGGCGCCGCCGGGGCGCCGGACGCGAGCCCGTCCCAGGTGCCCTCGCGCTCCCCCCTGGGGAGGGTGAAGGCGGCCACCTCGCGCGGCTCGCCCCGGTCGGTGCGCAGCACGTGCATGCGCGTGCGATAGCGCTCCGAGACCACCCGGACGCGGAACGGAACCGTGCCGGCCGTCGGGCCGGTGATCCACGCCCGCCCGTCCCGCCCGCCGGCCAGCACCGTCGGCCGCGGCGCGGTCGTGTCAAGCCGGATCCGGGGACCCAGCGTCGCCGCGCGTCCGCCGCGGCGCAGGCTGACGCGCACGCGGTAGACGCCCTCGGGCGCCCGCGCGCCCTCGGCGTCCGTCCCGTCCCAGGCGACGCGCAGCGACCGCTTCGCCCGGGCCGGGACGCCCGTGGCGATCCGCTCGATCTCCGTGCCGGAGGAGTCGACGATCGCGATCGTCACGTCGTCGTCGGAGCGCACGCGGACGCGGACCCGGCTGACGTCGCGGCGCCCGTCGCCGTTGGGCGAGAAGTGCAGCGTCGCCTTGCGGATGACCGCCACCTGCGGCGCGCTCTTGAGCCGCTGGGCGGCGAAGAACGCCGCGAACGTCGCGGCCACCAGGAGCACGAAGACGGCGCGCGGGAAGAGGCTCACCGGCGGTGCGGCTAGGGCGCCTGGTCGGCGCCCGCGAGGACCACGACGTCAGCCTCGGGGGCCAGCGCGCGCGTGTCGGCGTCCAGCGGCTCGACCGCGTCGACCGAGAACAGCCTGGCGACGGCCCGCGCCGACCCGCGGAAGCCGTCGGCGTAGTAGACCGTCGAGGACTGCAGCGTCTGGTTGCGCGTGTTGGTGTCGGTGATCCCGCGCTGGTAGCCGCCCTCCTCGGCCACGCGGTCGGCGAGCTGGCCGGCCAGCCCCGGGGACGTCGTGCCGTTGAGCACGGCCACGTTCGTCTCGCCCGCCGGCGGCGCCGGCGTGGCGTTGCCGTCGGTGTCGGGCTCACTCGTCTGGGTGGGCGGCGGGGCGGCCCGGTTGGGCGGCGCCGGCGTGTCGTCGCCGCCGATCAGCTGGGAGACCACGAACGTCCCGCCCCCGAGGATGAGGACGGCGAGGCCGACGATCAGCGCGATCGTGCCGGCCGAGCGGCCGTCGCCCGGCGGCTTGGCGGCGGGCCTGCGCCCGGCCGGCCC
>JBPCNM010000359.1:0-3287 GCA_051001255.1 Solirubrobacteraceae bacterium | reverse complement strand
AGCGCGACGGCGTGGACGGCCTGCTGACCATGTCGGGCGGCAAGCTCACGACGCTGCGCCTCATGGCGCAGGACCTCGTCGACGCCATGTGCGCCCAGCTCGGCGCCGAGCGGCCGTGCCGCACCGCACAGGAGCGCCCGCCCGGCAACGAGGACGGCGAGTCCTACCGGCTCGGCTCGCGGCTGCTCCGGCGCGAGGCGGCGCTGCAGGACGAGCAGCTCATCTGCGAGCGCGAGCTGATCGGCCGCGGCCGGTTGGAGGGGGCCATGCGCGCGCGCGGCACCGCCAACCTCGACGACATCCGCCGCCTGCTGCGCCTTGGCATGGGGCCGTGCCAGGGCGGGTTCTGCATCTACCGCGCGACCGGGATCCTGCACGGCGTCGACCGGCTGGGCGGCGCGCAGGCCGCCGCCTCGCTGCGCGGCTTCCTGCAGGAGCGCTGGCAGGGCGTGTGGCCGATCCTCTACGGCGATCAGCTCCGCCAGGCACGGCTCGACGACTGGATCTTCCAAGGGCTGCTCGACGTCGAGCACCTGCCGTCCGAGCAGGAGGCCGCCCTGTGAGCCACCACGACGTCGTCGTCGTCGGCACGGGCCTCGCCGGCCTGACCGCCGCGGTGCGGCTCGCCGAGTCCGGCGCGCGCGTGCTCGTCGTGGCCAGGGGCGTCGGGGCGACGCACCTGAGCCCCGGCACGATCGACGTCCTCGGCTACGCGCCCGCGCGCGTGGAGCGCCCCGGGGAGGCGCTCGGCGCCCTGGTGGAGGCGCAGCCGGCGCACCCGTACCGCCTCGTCGGCGCCGACGGCGTGAGTGCGGCGATCGAATGGTTCAAGCAGCGCGTCGCGAACGGCTCGCTGGCGCCCTACGCATACACGGGCGGCCTCGACGAGAACCTGCTGCTGGCGACCGCGCTCGGCGTGCCACGCCCGTCGGCGGTCGTGCCGGAGACGATGGCCGGCGGCGATCTCCGCGCGGGCGGCCCGGTGTGCGTCGTCGGGTTCCGCGCGCTCAAGGACTTCCACCCGGCGCTCTTGGCCGACAACCTCGGCCGCGCCGGGGTGGGCGTCGGCGCGCGGGCGGCCGAGCTCGACCTCGTCCCGGAGCGGCGCGCGGACGTCAACGCCCTCGGGTTCGCGCGCGCGTTCGACGAGCCCGCGTTCCGCAGCGAGGTCATCGCACAGGTGGCTCGCCGGCTCGGTCGCGAAGAGCGGGTGGCGTTCCCCGCCGTGCTCGGCATCGCGGACCCCCACGGCGCGTGGGCCGCGCTCGAGCGCGGCCTGGGGGGGCCGGTGTTCGAGGTGCCGACGCTGCCGCCCTCCGTCCCCGGCATGCGCTTATTCGCGATCCTGCGCGAGGCGCTGCGGCGCGCCGGCGGCGCGCTCGTGCTCAACAACGAGGTGACCGGCGCCGAGCGCGCGGGCGGTCGCGTGACCGCGCTGCGCACGCGGGTCGGCCTGCGCGAGGAGCGCCGCGGGGCGGACTGGGTCGTGCTGGCCACCGGCGGCTTCGCCTCCGGCGGCCTGGAGCTCGACTCGCGCTGGACCGCGCGCGAGACGGCCCTCGGGCTCCCGCTGACCGGCGTGCCCGGTCCGGGGGAGGAGCGCTTCCGTCCCGACTACTTCGACGACCATCCCATGGGGCGAGCCGGCGTCGAGGTCGACGCTGAGCTGCGGCCCGTCGACGCGGCGGGGGAGAGGGTGCTGGAGAACGTCCTCGTGGCCGGGGCGACGCTGGCCGGGGCCGAGCCGTGGCGCGAGAAGTCAGGCGACGGGCTGAGCCTCGCCACGGGGCACCGTGCCGCCGAGCTTGTGCTCGCCGCAGCGGCTCCCGCGCCGGCGGCGGCGGCGAGGAGCTGATCGGCCGTGGCGCTCCATGAAGGCCACGACGTGCTCGGCGCGCTGCTGATGCGCCAGTCGCTCGACCACTGCGTCAAGTGCACGATCTGTGAGACGTTCTGCCCCGTCTCCAACGTCACGCCGCTGTTCGGGGGCCCGAAGTACTCGGGCCCGCAGGCGGAGCGCTTCCGGATCGAGGACGAGCCGTCCGCCGACGCGTCGGTGAACTACTGCTCCGGCTGCGGCATCTGCACGCAGGTCTGCCCGCAGGGGGTCCAGATCGCCGAGATCAACACGCAGGCCAAGGCCGCCTACGGCGCGACGCACGGCGTGCCGCTGCGCGACCGCATCCTCGCGCGGCCCACGCTCGCGGGCCGCCTCGGCACGCCCGTGGCGCCGCTCGCCAACTGGGCGCTGCGCAACCGGCTGGCGCGCCGCGTGGCCGAGCGCACGATCGGCATCCACCGGCGTGCGCCGATGCCGACGTTCGCGGGCCGGACCTTCCAGCGCACGGCGCGCCGCCGCCGGGCGGTGTCCGCGCCTCGCCGGGTCGCCTTCTTCCACGGCTGCGGGACGAACTACTACGAGCCCCGGCTCGGCGAGCTGACCGTCGCGCTGCTCGAGCACAACGGGCTCGCGGTCGAGGTGCCCAAGCAGGACTGCTGCGGCCTCCCGCTTCAGTCCAACGGCCTCTTCGACGACGCGCGCGCCTACGTGCACCGGCTGGCCGCGCGGCTCGCGCCGTTCGCGCGCGAAGGCGTCGACATCGTCGGGACGTCCACCAGCTGCACGCTGATGCTCAAGCGCGAGGCGCTCGAGATCCTCGGCATGGAGGACGACGCCGACCTGCGCGCCGTCTCCGGGCGCGTGTTCGACATCTGCGAGTACCTCGTCGCGATGCACGAGCGCGGCGAGCTCGAGACGGACTTTCACCCCGTGCCCGAGACGGTCGTCTACCACGCGCCGTGCCAGCAGCAGGGCCACGGCATCGGCAAGCCCGCGCTCGACCTGTTCGCCCTCGTCCCCGAGCTCCGGGTGGTCGAGAGCGACGCGGCGTGCTGCGGGATCGCCGGCACCTACGGGCTCAAGCGGGAGAAGTACGACATCGCGATGCGGGTGGGGGCGGGGCTGTTCGCCCAGATCGCCGACACCGCGCCGGATCGCGCCGTGTGCGACTCCGAGACGTGTCGCTGGCAGATCGAGCACGCCACGGGCGTGCGCACGGTGCATCCGGTCGAGCTGCTGCACCGCGCGGCCGGCCTCGCCTGAGCGCGCCCGTGGTCGCGCTCGTCATCGTCTCCCACAGCGCGGCGCTGGCCGACGGCGTGGTGGAGCTCGCCCGCGAGATGGGCGGCGAGGAGGTGGCGATCGCGTCGGCGGGCGGCATCGAGGACGGCGCGATCGGCACGGACGCCGAGCGGGTGCGACTCGCGGTGGAAGGAGTCCGCTCACC
>JBPCNM010000358.1:0-2850 GCA_051001255.1 Solirubrobacteraceae bacterium | reverse complement strand
CGTCGGCGCAGCCCGCGTCCTCGTGCGCCGCGGCGCGCAGGCCGTCGGCCGTGCTGGCCCGGCCGCCGTCGGCGTCGAGGGCGTCGACCGACGCGCGCATCGTGATCGTCAGCAGCGCGTCGACGTCGAGCGTGGACGCGAACGCGTCGCCGATCCGCTGCACGGCGATCCGCAGGTGCCGGCGCTCGCGCTGCAGCGCGGCGAGCCGGGCGTGTGCGCGGGCGATCCGGACGTCGCGATCGCGCGCCAGCGCGAACAGCAGCAGGGTGACGCCGATGAGCAGCAGCGGGGCCGCGGGCAGCGCGGGCGCGGCGTAGGCGGCGGCGACGCCGGCCGGCAGCAGCGCCGCGTCGACCGACCACACCACGCGCATCACGCGTAGGTGCAGCGCGGGGGAGATGCCGTTGGCGAGCCGCTCGCGCAGCGTCGTGGACGCGACCTCGAGCGGCAGCTGCGCGGCGAAGGCCAGGGCGAACAGCCACCACTCGGCCTCCGCCGGCCCCGGCGCGCCGGCGGCCAGGAAGACCAGCGCCGGCCCGACCGCGTGCCAGGCGTCGCCGCCACAGGTGGCGAGCCGGTCGGGCCACGCGCGGCCGGCCGTGCAGCTCCCCGCCGTGCCGAGCGCGAGGGCGGCGAACACGAGCAGCGGCACCTCGGCCGGCGGCGCCAGGAGGAGCAGCGGGGGCAGGAAGAGCTGCGTGGGGACCACAAAGCCGGCGCCGACCGGGAACTCGACCCGCGACGCGATCGCGTAGGCGATCACGGTCGCGCTGACCACCCAGCCCAGTGCGGCCGGCTCGCCGCCGGCCAGGGCGAGCGCGACCGCGACCGCCAGGAACGTCGACGAGGCGACCAGCTCGGCGCGCAGCTCGGTGCCGCGCACCCGGCGCCCCCGGCGCGCCCAGGAGTCCTCGAGCAGCCGCTCGGCGCCGACCGGCTCGCCGAGCGCTGGGATCATCTGCGGTAGGGGTCGATGAACACGTCGTCGATCGCCCAGTCACCGCCCTGCGCGCTGAAGAGCAACTGCGCGTCCGGCGCGCCCGACGCGGGCATCATGAGCGCGAGGTCGCGCATCAGCCGGATCCGGGGCGTCAACCTCCAGGACGTGGTCATGGTGACCTTCCCCACCAGCCACGTCTGAGTCACGCCAAACCGGTCGCGGAAGCGCAGGTTCACCTCGAGCATCGAGAGCAGGCTCGACGAGCGGGCGACGAAGCGGAAATCGGGGTGGCTGTCGTCGGCGCAGAAGACCGGGGAGGTCGCGGTTGCCCCGCTCGTGATCGCGAGCGACTGCGTGTGCGAGGCGCCGGCGAAATAGAACGGGTCGTTGCCCGCCGTGAGGCTGCCGCCCGTCCATGTCGTGGACGGGCCCTCGAAGTCGCCGCCGGGCGCGAGGAAGTAGTCCGACGTGTCGCCCAAGGAGGCGAAGACCTTGCTTGCCGGCAGGACGGGGCAGGCGGCGCCGGCGGTCGCCGGGAATGCCCCGAGCGCCAATGCGAGGACAGCGAGCCCGCGGGCGAGTCTTCCATGACGTTTAGCGTGATCCTGCACTGTTGTCTCCTTGTTGATCCAGGCCCCGGATCTCCCGTTCTAGCGTGTCGTCGCAGCGCACCATCTTCTTGAGTAGGACGTGCGTCCATGGCACGCCGGGCAGCGCAAAACGCCCCGCGCCTCGACGGATGTCCGATCGGCCCGCCCGTCCCGGCTCCCGCTAGAGTGCGCCGACCTATGCCCGTCCCCGAGGTCCTGCGCAACCTGCTGGCGGCTCCTGGACCGTCCGGCTACGAGCAGGCGGCCGCGGCCGTGTTCCGCGCCTCCGCCTCCGCCTTCGCCGACGTCAGCCATGACAGCGTGGGCTCCAGCGTCGCGCGGGTCAAGGGCACGGCGGGCGGCCCGCTGCTCGCCGTGATCGGCCACATCGACGAGATCGGCCTGATCGTTCATCACATCGACGACGAAGGCTTCCTCTGGTTCAGCGGCGTCGGCGGCTGGGACCCGATCATCCTCGTCGGCCAGCGCGTGGAGATCGCCACCCGCGACGGCACCGTCGCCGGCGTGGTCGGCAAGAAGCCGATCCACCTGCTCAAGGACGAGGAGCGCAAGCAGGTCCCCGAGCTGCGCCACCTGCACATCGACATCGGCGCCGCCGACGGCGCGGAAGCACGCGGCCGCGTGCGCATCGGCGACGCCGCGGTGATCGCCGGCGAGCCGCTGGAGTACCCGAGCGGCCGCGTCGTGTCCCGCTCGATGGACAACCGCCTCGGCTGCTTCGTCGCCTTCGAGGTCGCCCGGCTGGTCGCGGAGGCCGGCGGCGCGCCCGGCGACGTGGCCGGCGTCGCCGTCACGCAGGAGGAGATCACGTTCGCGGGCGCCCGCACCACGACGTACACGCTCGAGCCCGACGTCGCGATCGTCGTCGACGTCACGTTCGCCACCGACTCCCCCGGCGCCGACGAGAAGGAGCTCGGAACGCACAAGTTGGGCTCCGGCCCGGTGATCACGCGCGGACCGACGCTCGACCCGCACGTGTTCGAGCTGCTGCACGCCGCCGGCGAGGAGGCGGGGATCCCGTTCACCGTCGCCGCGTCGGGGCGCTACACCGGCACCGACGCCGACGCGGTCCACCTCTCGCGCGGCGGCGTCCCGACCGGGGTGGTCTCGATCCCCCTGCGCTACATGCACTCGCCGGTCGAGATGGTCCAGCTCACGGACGTCGAGCACACGGTGAAGCTGATCGCGGCCTTCGCGCACAAGCTCAGCGCGGACGTCTCCTTCCTCCGCTGATCTCCTCGCTCCTGGTCGACGCGGACGCCGTCGTGCGCGCGCCCGCGAACGTGATCTCCTCCTGCG
>JBPCNM010000357.1:0-5523 GCA_051001255.1 Solirubrobacteraceae bacterium | reverse complement strand
CCGGACCACCGCGCCGGCCGGCACCGCCGCCTGCGCGAGGCGCGGCACGAGCGCGACGCCCAGGCCCGCCGCGACGAGCGCCATCGTGGCGTGGAAGTCGAGCGACCGGTGCTCGAACGCGGGCGTGAAACCGGCCGCGGAGCAGCCGGTCACGGTCACGTCATGGCAGGACGTGCCGTCCGGCGGGCCCACGAACGGCTCCTCCGCCAGCTCGGCGAGGTCGATCTCGTCGCGCCGCGCGAGCGCGTGAGCGGAGGGCAGCACGGCATCGAGCGCGTCCGCGCGCAGCGGCCGGCGGTGAAAGCGCAGGTCGTCGGCCGGGGGCGCCAGCCGCGAGACCATCGCGATCGCGAGGTCGGCGTCGCCGCCGGCGAGCGCGCGAAAGCAGTCCGGCGCCTCCTGCTCGGTGATCGCGAGCCGCAGCCGCGGATGGCTCTCGCGCAGCCGGGCGGCGGCCGGCGCGGCGATCTCCGCGAGCGCCGTGGCGAAGCCCGCTATCCGCACCGTCCCCACGACGCCCTCGGAGTACGCGGCGACGTCGGCGGCCGCGGCCTCGAGCTGCGCCAGCACGACGTTGGCGTGGCCGACCAGTACCTCGGCGGCGCCGGTGAGCCGGACGCCGCGGCCGTTGCGCTCGATCACCGGCTGGCCGACCTCGCGCTCGAGCGCGGCAAGCTGCTGGGAGACGGCGGAGGGGGTGAGATGCAGGGCGTCGGCCGCGGCAGCGAGCGTCCCCTGCTCGGAGACCTCGCGCAGGACGCGCAGTCGGCGGGCGTCGATCATCCAGCGAAGCTTACGGATGGCGCGGGGAATGTCTACTGGCTCTGATGCCTGAACTGCCCCAGGATGTGGCGATGCCCGCCCGCTCCGTCGCCGTCCTCATCCTCGTCACAGCGGTCTGGGGCGTGAACTTCGTGGTCATCCACGTCGGCCTGGACCACTTTCCGCCGCTGCTGTTCAACGCGCTGCGCTTCACGCTGATGGCGCTCCCGGCGCTGTTCTTCGTCGGCCGCCCACGGATCCCCTGGCGCTTCGTGCTGGGCTTCGGCTTCCTGCTGGGCGTCGTGAAGTTCGGGCTGCTGTTCGTCAGCCTCGACCTCGGGTTGCCGGTCGGCCTCTCCTCGCTGCTGCTGCAGCTGCAGGTGATCTTCACGATCGTGTTCGCCGGGTTCGTGCTGCGAGAGCGGCCGCGGCGCGAGCAGATGGCCGGCGCGGCGATCGCGTTCGCCGGCCTCGCGGTGATCGGCGTGGACCGCGCCGCGAGCGCGCCGATCCTCCCCTTCCTCCTGATCCTCGCGGCCGCGGCGGCCTGGGGCGTGACCAACGTCATCACGCGCGTCGCGCAGCCGCCCGACCCGCTCGCCATGCTCGTGTGGGCGAGCCTCGTGCCGCCGATCCCGCTCGTCGGGCTGTCGCTGCTGTTCGAAGGACCGGCCGAGATGGGCGACGCGCTGGCGAGCATCGACGCTCCCGGGATCGCCGCCCTGCTGTTCGTCGCGCTCGTCAGCGGCCTGTTCGGCTTCGCCGCCTGGACGACGCTGCTCAAGCGCCACACCGCCGCGACCGTGACGCCGTTCGCGCTGCTCGTCCCGGTGTTCGGGATCGCGACCGCCGCACTGCTCCTGGGCGAGCGGCCGACCGCGCTCGAGCTCGGCGGCGCGGTGCTGATCTGCGCGGGCCTGGCGGCGACGCTGAAGCCGGCGCCGGCGCCCGCGCCGGCCGCGGTGGCGGCCGCCCTCGGGTGAACGCCGGCCGGAATCGCCGCGGCGGCGACGCCGGTGCGCTCGTCGGCGGCGATCGCGATCCGCATCCGCCGGAGGCTAGCCGTGCTGCAGCGTGAACGCCGCCTGCTCGCCGAGCCGGACCGCGTAGTTCGTCCCGCGGTCCTCGGGATAGACCTGCGTCGTGTTGGCCAGCACCAGCCCCGCGGCGGGAGTGCGCAGCGGCGGGACGCGCTCCGCGTAGCCGACGGTGACGATCGGCTGGGCGGCCGGCTCGGCGAAGCGCCAGGCGCGCTTGACCCAGGCGGGCGAGAACGCCGGGTTGACCGCGCGCAGGCCGGCCTCGTAGCGCACCAGCAGCTCGCTCGCGTCGAGCGCGAGCAGCTCGTGGCCGTGCGGGAGGTAGTTGGCGACGTAGAGGAAGCGACGGCCGCCGTAGCGCCGCGGCTCGACGAAGTTGGTGTGCTCGATCAGCCCGACGAACGGCAGCGCGGGGTCGGCGACGTTGGTCCAGTAGTACGGGCTGAAGCGCCGGTCGAGCTCGAGCAGCAGGCACAGCGCGGCGAAGTACTCGATGCTGCGCATGCGCGCGCGGTAGGGCTCCCCCACCTCCGTGGCCAGCTCCGGATCGAGCAGGCCCGCGAAGACGTCGTTGGGGACGGTGGCGAGCACCCGGTCGTACGTCTCGCCCGCGCCCGCCGTGAACGCGCGCGGGTCATGGCCGGCGCGGAAGGAGCCGGGGGCGCCGGGGTGCACGACGAGGCCGTCCGCCCCGCGGCTCAGGCGTGCCGCGGGACGATCGGTCATGACCCGCCCGCCCGCGCCCTCGATCGACGCGACGAGCGCCGCGAACAGCGGCTCGAAGGAGTCGCGCGGGTACCCGAGCCGCTCCTGGCGCACGTCCTCCCCCTTGCCGCTGCGCCGCAGCCGCAGCTTGCTCCACAGCCACACCATCGCGATCCGGTCCGCGCGCTCGCCGAACTTGCCGCGCAGCAGCGGCCCCCACACCTCCTCCCACGCCTGCCGGCCCATCCGGCGCTCGATCCACGCGCGCGCGGTGATCCGCTCGTACGGCGCGCGCTCGCCGGCGAACCGCTGCAGCGCGAGCACGGCGGCGCCCATCCGCACCCGCGCGAGGGGTGAGAGCGGGCGGAAGCGCAGCAGGTCGAGCGGCGTGACGAACGGGTGCAGCTCTCCGCGGGCGAAGAACGCGACGCTCGACGGCCGCCACTCGATCGCGTCGGGCATGCCGAGCTCGGCGAACAGCGCGGCGATGTGGCGGTCGGAGGTGAAGAGGTGGTGGTAGTAGCGCTCGAGCCGGTGGCCGTCGCCGAGCTCGAACGTCGCGGCCTGCCCGCCCAGCCCGGGCCAGCGCTCGTAGACGTCGACCGCGTGACCGCCGCGCGCGAGCCGGTGGGCTGCGGTGAGCCCGCACACCCCGGCCCCCAGGACGGCGATCCTCACTCGACGGGTTCCTGCTCGGGCGCCTCCACGTTCACGCGCTCGCGTACCACGTACAGTGGGCGATGCTTGACCTCGTCGTAGATGCGGCCGACGTACTCGCCGATGATCCCGACCGTGATCAGCTGGATCCCGCCGAGCAGCAGGATGATCACGATCGTCGAGGGCACGCCGCGGCTGTAGATGTCCGTGTAGCGCGCGACCACGGTCAGCGGGATGGCCAGGAACGCGAGGAAGGAGAACGCGAAGCCGAGCAGCGTGGCGGCCTGGAGCGGCGCGTGCGAGAACGAGGTGATCGCGTCGAACGCGAAGCGCAGCATCCGCGCCGGCGTGAACTTCGTGCGCCCGCCGGCCCGGGCCTCGCGCCGGTAGGGCACGGCGGTCTGGGTGAAGCCGACCCACACGGTCATGCCGCGCAGGAAGCGGTTGCGCTCGGGCATCGAGAGCAGCGCGTCAAGCGGCGCGCGGTCCATCAGCCGGAAGTCGCCCGAGTCGTGCGCCAGCTCGATCCGGGCGAGCTTGGCGAACAGGCGGTAGAACCAGCGGGCGGTCGTGATCTTCACGCGCGTCTCCCCCGCGCGCGACTCGCGCACCGCATAGACGACGTCGGCGCCGCGCCGCCATGCGGCGAGCATCTCCCCGATCAGCTCCGGCGGGTCCTGCAGGTCGGCGTCGATCATCACGACGACGTCGCCGCGGCTGTGCTCCAGCCCGGCGCTGATCGCGGCCTGGTGGCCGAAGTTGCGCGACAGCGTGATCAGCTTGATCCGGCCGTCGGCGGCCGCGAGCGCGCGCAGCCGCTCGGAGGTCCCGTCGCGCGAGCCGTCGTCGACGAGCACGAGCTCGAAGTCGATCCCGTCGAGCGCCGCCATCGTGCGCGCGTGGAACGCGCCGAGCGTGTCCTCCTCGTCGTGCAGCGGCGCGACGACGCTGAGCAGTCCGGGCTCGCGCACGCGCCTAGCGTAGTGAGCAGCGCGCTACGCGCGGCCGCCGAGACGCGAAACGCGGCTACGCGGCGCCGAGTGCGCGGGCCGCGGCGGCAACGCCCGCGGCGGCGGCGAGCACGACGAGCAGCGGCGCGCGCAGGACCAGCGCCACCACTGCCGCCGCGAGGCCGGCCACGCGCGCGTCGAGCGCGATGCCGCTGTCGCCCTCCAGCGTCTGCACGACGACGAGGCCGGCGAGCAGGCTGGGTGCCAGGAGCACGACGACGCCGTCGAAGCGCTCCGGCAGCGTCCGTCCGCCGAGGACCACGGTGCCCGCGCCCTTGAGCGCGACGGTGGCGGCGCCGATGACGACGACGGCGATCCAGGCCTCGCTCACTCCGGGCGCCTCCCACCGAGCAGCACGCCCGCGACAGCCGCGATGACCGGCACGCCGGGCGGCGCGAAGGGCAGCAGCGCCAGGGCGATGAGGCCTCCACCGAGGGCGGCCCGCCTCGCGCGGGCATCCTTCAGCAAGCCGACGAGCAGTGCGAGGAACAGCGCGGGGAACATCGCGTCGAGCCCGTAGTCCGCCGGATCACCCAGCGCGCCGCCACCGACAACGCCGACCGCGGTGCCGCCGCACCAGCCGACCATGAGCATGAGACCGGCTCCCACGACGCGGCCCCGGACCACCTGCCCGGCCTCCTGCGCGACGGCCCAAGACTCGTCCACGGCCAGCTGGGCCTCCGCCAGCCGGCGGGCCAGCGAGCCGCGCAGCGACGGCGCCACGGAGATGCCGATGGCGAGATAGCGGAGGTTGAGCAGCACCGCGGCGACGATGGCCGCGACGAGCGCGCCGCCCTGCTCGAGCACCGAGGCCGAAGCGAACTGGGCCGACCCGGCGAACGTCGTGAGCGACATGACGATCGGAGCGGCGATGCCCATGCCGGCCTCCCGCGCGAGGATCCCGAACGACACGCCGAACGCCGTGGCGGCCACGGCGATCGGGAGCACGGCGCGCGCGCCGGCCACGACCTCCGCCCGATCCAGGGCGACCCGGCCGTCGGCGCCTGACTCGACCGGCACCGCATCGTCCGCCATAATGGTCTTCGCTTCCATTGTCAGGGAATAGTTCCACGGAAGTAGACCAATGTCCACGGAAGTAGACGATTCCGACGGAAGCATCGGCGAACCCGATGCCGCCGTCGACGCCTTCGTGCGGGGCGTCGCCGCCAACATCCGCGAACTGCGCCGCCAGGCGGGCCTCACGCTCGCCGAGCTGGCCGCCGCCGCCGCCCTGGGCAAGTCCACGCTGGCGCAGCTCGAGTCCGGCCGCGGGAACCCGAGCGTGGAGACGCTGTGGGCCATCGCCGCCGCGCTCGAGGTGCCGTTCGCCCGCATCGTGGAGGAGCAGG
>JBPCNM010000356.1:0-9238 GCA_051001255.1 Solirubrobacteraceae bacterium | reverse complement strand
GAGTGGGTGCGCGCGCAGCCGCGTGCGAGCCGGGCTCCGGGTCGCCGCCGTGGCGCTCGCGGGAAGCAGGAGCGCGTCGCCGGCGAACGCCATCCGCAGGGTGCGCGACGGGCCTGCGGGAAGCCGGACCTCGACGCGCCCCGCGCCATCCGTGCGCGCCCGACAGTCGGCCACGGCGATCACGAGCGTCCGCTTCGCGCACACCGGCTTCCACTTCATCCGTCCGCGCAGGCGCTGGACGAGCGTCACCGCGCGGCCGCCGAGCGGCTTGCCGTCGAGTGTGAGCCGGGCCCGCAGCAGCGCGCCGGTCCGGTGCAGGGTCAGGGCCGTCCGGCGCCGGAGCGGCAACGTGAGCGCCGCGGGCGCGCCGTCGGTGCGGTGCGCGCCGGTCGCCTCGTTGCCCGCCACGTCGCTGACGTGCGCGCGCAGCTCGTAGGCGCCGGCACGCAGCGTGGCGTCGTCGAGCCGGGTGACCAGGCGGCCGCCAGCCAGCGTGGTGGCGACGGGCCGCCAGTGCGCCCCGGCGCGGCGCAGCTCGATCCGGCCGCGGGCGACCCCGGACGTGCGGTCGGCGACGACCACGCGCACCAGTCGGGGATCGGCCGGGTCGGGCGCCTCGAACGCCACCGTCTCGGGCGGCGTGCGGTCGACCTTGAACGCGACGGAGTGCGGCTCGGACGGGTTGCCCGCGGCGTCGCCGGCGCGATAGGCGAGGCTGTGGCGGCCGTCCTCGCCGATCTCGACCGCGGCCGTGTCGCCCTGCACGGTCGCCTCGCCCGCGCCGTCGACGTCCCAGGCCAGCGACCGCACGCCGGACAGACCGGGCTGGTCGCGGGCTCGCAGCGTCACGCGCACGGGCGCGCGCGACCACGTGTCCGGTGCGGGCGCGCCGTCCGCCTCGATCGTGGGTCTCGTGCGGTCGAGCTTGAGCAGCGCGCGCACGGCGGTGGACTCCAGCCCCGCGCCGGACACGGCGCGCACCTCGATCGGCGTCCCGCCCTCGGGCAGGTCGTCGAGCGGGAAGCTGGTCGCCACCACGGCCTCGCGGCCGCCGATGCGGACGCGGTAGCCGCGGATCCCGGAGGTCGGCCGCTCGCCCTCCGAACCGAGCGGCAGGGCGCCGCCGCTGTGCCAGCCATCGGCCGCAGCGACGTCGGGCGCGCCCGGGCGCGCGTCGTCGAAGCGCAGCGTCACGGGCGGCGCGTAGGGGCTGACGTTGCCGGCCGCGTCCTCGAGCGCGACCCGCACCGCGTACTCCCCCGGTCCGCCGAGCGCGGTGACGCTCGCCGACGCAGAGCCTGCCGACGCGCGCAGCTCGGGCGCGCTGTCCTCGCAGGCCCCGCCGAGGCGGCAGGCCTTCACGCGCGCGCGCACGAGCGGCGCAGCTTGTCCGGGCTCCACCGGCAACGTCAGCGTGCGCGTGCGGTCCGGGCTCCAGTCCGCGCCGCCCTCCAGCGCCGGGGCCGGCTCGGCGGGCGGCGTATTGTCGACGCGCACGGTGCGGTCGACCCAGCTCCAGTTGCCGCCGGCGTCCTGGGCGCCCAGCCGCAGCCGGTGCTCACCGTCGGACCACGTCCGCGTGTCGAAGCCGGCACCGGTCGGACCGTCCCCGCAGGGAACGGGGCGGGTGAAGTCGCAGCCACGCGCGTCCTCGTGCACGACGCGCCCGTCGAGCTCGACGCGGCCGAGGCGGATGCCGCTGTTGTCGGCGGCGTCGAACGCGACCTCCTGACCGCCGCGCAACCACCCGTCCGCCGTCCACAGCGCTCCGCGCGCGCCGCCGAGCCGCGGCGCGGATGGGTCGTCCAGGAACACCCGGGCATCGCGCACGGCGATGAACGCATGTCGGACGTCGCGCCGGCAGCGCGCGGCGCCGCAGCGTACGAGCGCCTGGATCCGCTGGGTTGCCAGCCCGCGCAGCTCGGCGTGGATCCACTGCTCCACCGAGGTGCTGCACCCCACGCCGCACCACAGCCAGCGGCCGTGCGTCGCGTCGAGGACGCCCGCGCTCCAGCCGGGGTTGTTGAGCATCTTGGCGTCGAAGTCCGCACCGACGATCGACGTGCCGGCCGGGGCGTCGAAGCTCAACGCCGCGGCGGTGCCCTGCGGCGCGTGGCCCGGCCCGACCGTGTTGCGGACCATCAGCCCTTCGCCCGACTGCGGACGCGCGATGTCGACGACGCCGCCCGGGCAGGCGACGTAGGCCGTCGCGAACGGCGATGGCTCCCACTCCGACCAGGCGGCGTTCTCGGTTCCGAAGCAGGCCGTGACGGCATAGGTGCCGCCTGAGGAGGCGGGCGGGAAGGCGAGCTGGGCGGCGACCGCCAGCAGGACGCCGAGAGCACAGGTGGGGCCGAAGGTCGGGAAGCGCATGCCGACCGTATGCGTCGCGGCGCTGATTCTCGCCCCCGGGGGGCGAACTTTTTCGCCCGTAGACTCAGAGATCATGTGCCCGACGCCCGTCACCGACCTCAAAGCCGACATCAAGGACTCGATCCTCGACACGATCGGAGAGACACCGCTCGTGCGGCTCTCCCGCATCGGTGCGGGCCTGACGCCGCAGCTCGTGGCGAAGATGGAGCTGTTCAACCCGGGTGGTTCGATCAAGGACCGGGTCGCGCTGCGGCTGATCGAGGCGGCCGAGCGCGACGGCAGCCTGCGTCCCGGCGGCACGATCATCGAGCCGACCTCGGGCAACACCGGCACGGGGCTCGCGATCGCCGCCCGCCTGAAGGGATACCGCGTGATCGCGGTCATGCCGGACAAGATGTCGCGCGAGAAGATCGACCTGCTGCGCGCGTATGGGGCCGAGGTGGTGATCGCGCCGACGGACGTCGCACCGGAGTCGCCGCAGTCCTACTACCGCGTCGCCGACCGCCTGACGGAGGAGATCCCCAGCGCGTTCCAGCCCAACCAGTACCGCAACCCCGCCAACCCGCAGACGCACTACGAGACGACCGGGCCGGAGCTGTGGCGCCAGACCGGCGGGCGCATCACCCACCTCGTGGCGGGCGTCGGCACGGGTGGCACGATCACCGGCATGGCGCGCTACTTGAAGGAGCGCAATCCCGACATCGTGGTCGTGGGCGCCGATCCGGTCGGCTCGATCTACTCGGGCGACGAGGTCCATCCGTACCTCGTCGAGGGCGTGGGGGAGGACTTCTGGCCGACCACGTACGACCCCGGCGTCGTCGACCGCTACGTCCGCGTGTCCGACCGCGACTCGTTCCTCACCACCCGCCGGCTGGCCGCGACGGAGGGGATGCTGCTCGGCGGCTCCTGCGGGCTGGCCGTCTATGCGGCGCTCGCGGTCGCGGGCGAGGTCGAGGACCCCGAGGCGCTGGTCGCGGTGGTGCTGCCCGACGGCGGGCGGGCCTACCTCTCCAAGATCTTCAACGACACGTGGATGGCCTCGCACGGGATGCTCGAGCGCTCGAGCGATCGCAGCGTGGGCGACGTCCTGCACGCCAAGCAGGCGGCCGGCGAGATCCCGCCGCTCGTCGTGGTGGAGACCCAGCAGAAGGTCAAGCACGCGATCGCGCTGCTGCACGAGCACCGCGTCTCGCAGCTGCCGGTGGTCTCGCACACCGACCCGAGCACGGTGGTCGGGTCGATCGGCGAGCGCGGGCTGCTCAAGCACGCCGCCGACAACCCCGGGCTCATGGGCACGCCGATCGTCGACGTGATGGAGCCGCCGTTCCCGGCGGTGGCGGCGATCGATCCCGTGCGCGAGGCGGTCGAGCTGCTGTCCGGCGACCGGCAGGCGCTGCTGGTCACCGAGCGTGGCCGGCCGACCGGCATCGTCACCCGCGCCGACCTCCTGGAGGCCCTCGTCTCATGACCGAGTTCGCCACGCGCGCCGTCCACGCCGGCCTCGATCCCGACCCCAGCTACGGCTCGGTCGTCCCCGCGATCCATCAGAGCTCCACGTACGTCCAGCCCGCGCCCGGCCGGTTCGTCGAGGACTACGACTACTCGCGCGCGGCGAACCCCACGCGGCGCGCGCTCGAGAACGCGCTCGGGGAGCTCGAGGGCGGCCACGCGACCGCCTTCGCCTCCGGCATGGCCGCCACGCACGCGCTGCTCACCGCGGTGTGCAGCGCCGGCGACCACGTGGTGATCCCCGACGACCTCTACGGCGGCACCTACCGGCTGGTCGACAAGATCCTCGCGCGCTTCGGCGTCGCCTACGACATGGTCGACCAGACGGACCTCGACGCGGTGCGCTCGGCGCTGCGGCCCGAGACGAAGCTCATCTGGGTCGAGACGCCGACCAACCCGACGCTCAAGGTGATCGACCTGCTCGCGGTGATCGAGGCGGCCGGGCCCGGCGTGCTCGTGGCGGTCGACAACACGTTCGGCACGCCGGTCAACCAGCGCCCGCTCGAATGTGGCGCCGGCGCCGCGGTGCACTCGACGACCAAGTACCTCGGCGGGCACTCCGACGTGGTCGGTGGCGCAGTCGTGGTGGCCGACCCGGCGCTGCACGAGGCGGTCCGCTTCACGCAGCTCTCGGTCGGCGCCGTGCCCGGCCCGCTGGACTGCTTCCTCGTGCACCGCGGGCTGCGCACGCTGCACCTGCGGATGGCGGCGCACGCCGAGAACGGCATGGCGGTGAGCGCGTTCCTGCGCGAGCAGCCGGGCGTGAGCGACGTGCGCTGGCCCGGCTTCTCCGGCATGGTCTGCTTCCGCCATCCCGACGCGGCGAAGATCGTCGCCGCGACCAGGCTGTTCGCGCTCGCGGAGTCGCTCGGCGGCGTCGAGTCGCTGATCGAGGTGCCGCAGGCGATGACGCACCAGTCCGTCGAGGACTCCTCGGCGGCGGTGCCGGCCGACCTCGTGCGGCTGAGCTGCGGCATCGAGGCGGCGTCCGATCTCGTCGAGGACCTGCGCCGGGCGATCGCGGCCGCGACACCGGCGGGCGTCGGAAGCTAGCTCGGACCTCAAGGGATTCCGCGGGGCGCCGATGCGTCAAGAGGTGCGTCGCTTCCTCCCGCTCCCCATCCTCCTCCTGCTCGCCCTGTCGGCCTGCGGCGAGGAGCCGGGTACGGCGCGGGCGCTGCCCGAGCGGGCCGCCGCCTTCACCGACCGCCCGCAGGCCGACTTGCCGCCGCTGCCGGCCGAGAGGAAGGCAAAGGTCGTCGAGCCCGTCGCCGGAGCGTCCGCCGAGGTGCCCGAGCAGCGGGTCCGCAAGGCGCCGCCGCGCAAGACGTCGACGCCGCGCCGTGCGGCGTCGCGCGCCGGCGACCTCGACCTCTCGCGCCCCACCACCGCCGGCGACGGCGTCGACGAGGCGACGGCACTGCCCAACGGCATCGCGCTCCCGCCGCTGGAGGCGCCCGAGGCGGTTCGCCAGATGATCGAGGCGGGCAACCAGATCGCGCGCACGCCGTACCTGTGGGGCGGGGGCCACGGCAAGTGGGTCGACACGGGCTATGACTGCTCCGGGTCGGTCTCCTTCGTGCTCGCGTCGGCCGGCCACCTCGACTCGCCGCTCGCCTCCGGGCCGCTGATGTCGTGGGGCGAGCCCGGCCCCGGCAAGTGGGTGACGATCTACTCCTCGCCCGGCCACGTCTACATGGAGGTCGCGGGCGTCCGCTTCGACACCTCCGGGGCGAGCCAGACCGGCTCGCGCTGGCAGAACGAGCTGCGCGGCAGGCGGCCGGGCTTCGTCGCGCGCCACCCGTCGGGCCTCTAACCCAGGAAGCGCCCCTCCTCGAGGTCGAGCTCGCGCTCGACGCGGCGCATGACTTCGTCGGAGATCGTGCCGCGGCGGCGCAGGTCCTCGAGCGCCTCGCGCTGGGCCTCCAGCACGGACGACACGATCCGCAGGTAGTCCGAGGTGCGTGCCTCGATCGCGTCCCCGTCGGCCTGCTCGTCGAAGCGTGCGGCGAACCGGTCATATCGGTAGCTGTACATGCCGCGCATCCGCTCGACGGTCTGGTCGCGCGTCCAGTCCTCCTCCGCGAGTGCGTCGAGCCGGTCGAGCGCCGCCCGAGCCGCGAGCTTGCGCGCCTTGTTCTCCTCCAGCTCGTCGGAGCCGTCGGGCTCGACGCCGAGCAGGCGGATCACCAGCGGGAGGCTCAAGCCCTGCACGACGAGCGTCACGAGGATCACGCAGAACGTGATGAAGAGGATCAGCGGGCGCTCGCGGAACGGCTCGCCCGCGTCGTTCTCGGTCGGCAGCGCCAGCGCGGCGGCCAGCGAGACCGCCCCGCGCATCCCCATCCAGGCGATCAGCGCGACGTTGGCGCGCTGCGGCGAGGGCTCGCGGTCACGCACCCAGCCGGAGACGCCGCGCGGGATGTAGGTGAACGCGTACACCCACGCGATCCGCACGACCACGACGGCCACGCTGGCAAGCAGCCCGTAGAGGATCACGGTGCCGACCGCGTAGTCGGCGTCGCGCAGCTCTTCGAGCAGCTGAGGCAGCTGCAGGCCGATCAGCACGAACAGGAACGAGTTGAGGAGGAACACGAGGATCTGCCAGGTCGCGCTGCCCTGCATTCGCACCCGCGCGTTCGTGACGCGGCTGGTCTGCGAGCCCATGTAGAGCCCGACCGTGACCGCGGCGATCACGCCGGAGAGCCCGAGCTCCTCCGCCGGCAGGTATGCCGCGTAGGCGGTGAACAGGGAGATGGTGATCTCCACCGGCGGGTCGTCGAGCCGCTCGCGCACGTGCGCGACGACCCAGCCGACCGCGAGGCCGATCGCCGCGCCGCCGGCGGCGCCGAGCAGGAACTGGCCGCCGGCGTCCCAGGCGCTGAACGTCCCGGCCGTGATCGCGACGACGGCGACGCGGTAGGCGGTGATCGCGGTCGCGTCGTTGATCAGCGACTCGCCCTCCACGACGATGACCACCCTGCGCGGGACGCCGAGCCGCCCCGCGATCGCGGTCGCGGCGACCGGGTCGGTGGGGGAGACGATCGCGCCGAGTACGAACGCGGCCTCCCACGAGAACCCGGGGATCGCGGCGTGGAGGCAGACGGCGACCACGACGCACGTCGCCAGCACCAGGCCGACGGACAGGAGCGTGATCGGCCGCGCGTTGCGGCGCAGGTCGCGCAGGGACGCGAAGAACGCCGCCGCGTAGAGCAGCGGGGGCAGGAAGATGAGCAGGACGAGCTCGGGCTCGAACCGGACGTCCGGCATGCCCGGCACCGCGCCGATCGCGAGCCCGCCCAGCACGAGGAAGATCGGGTACGGCACGTTCAAGACGCGCGCCAGGGTGACCAGCGTGGCTACGGCGAACAGCAGCCCGGCGAGGATCAGCTCGGTGTGGGATCCGTCCATGTGGGCGGTGTCTAGCAGCTTGGGGTTCTCACCCCATCGCGCCGTGAGCGCGTCCGCACGATGAAGTGAGTGCAGCGCGCTTCACCTCCTGAAAGGACTCCCCCCGATGCCCCGCTTCCTCGCGACAACCCACGATCTGCCCGCTGGGCCGCCGCCTGAGGTCCTCCAGCAGATCGACGTCGCCTGGGAGCGGGCTCGGGAGCTGTTCGAGTCCGATCTCGAGCTCCATTTCGAGGTCGACGCGCTGATCGGCCGTGTGTGGGCCGAGCTGAGGTGGGCCGACGGGTCGATCGTGGAGATCCTTTCGGCGTCCGAGGTGCTGGCGCTCGCGTGTGGTGACGCGACCGCCGACATGGCCCTCGCCGTCTGAGTCCAGGCAGCCGTCGGGCGGCCCTGTGCTCGGCCGCCCCGAGGCGGCGAGCCCATCGAGCCGGCCGCCCCGCCGCCTCCCTGCGTGTCAGCACCGTGCGCACCGGGCATGAGAGATCGCATGGCTCTCACACCGAAGAACATCTTGGATACGGCGATCGAGCAGGGCCGCAAGGTGGTCGGCGCGGGCGCCGGGATCGGCCGGCGCTTCCGCCGTGAGGAGCACGACGCCGACGTCACCGCAGGCGCTCCTGCGACCGCCCCGACACCGGCCGGTGGCCGAGCGGGCGGCGCCAAGACCGGCGGCTCGACGCCGGGGACGACGCGCACGCAGCGTGCCGCGTCGGAGACCGCCGCCTCCGCGCGCGACACCGACGCGCCGGACCCGCTCGCGCCGTCGAGCGCGAACCGGTCCATGGCGGCCAAGGCGCCCACCGCATCCGCCAAGCCGGCGCCGGGCGCGGCGAAGTCCTCGGCGGCGAAGCCTGCGACGGGCGCGGCAAAGCCGAGCCGGTCGAAGTCATCGACGACCGCGAAGTCGGCGAAGCCGTCCACCCCCTCGGCGGGGAGCAAGACGACCGCCAGCGGCAAGGCCGGCAGCCCGAGCGCGGGCGCTGCGAGCCGGACGAGCTCTGCCCCGTCGGGCGCGGCAGACGCCGACGACGCCGCCAAGACGACGCCGCGGAACAAGGCCGGGGCGACGGAGCGGTCGGCCGCGAGCAAGGCGGCGGCGGAGAGCGGCGAGGAGGTCACCGAGGCCACCAAGCCCTGATCCGCGCGCCACGGCGGCGTTCGCCGGATCGCCAGGGGCTGGACCAAGCGCGCGGCGCGCCGGTACGGTGCGCTGATGCGCCCGATCCCCGCTCCCCGCCTCGGTGACGCGCACGGCCTCCTGCGCGCGATCAACGAGCGCGAGCGCGTCCGGCTCGACGAGTTCGTGACCGAGTTCACCGTCGAGGAGTTGTTCCCGCCGGGCCTCGACAACGCCCTCGGCCGCACGCGGCAGTTCGTCTCGTTCGCGCGCTCCGCGGGCCTGCTCAACGAGGACCGCGGCACCGTCGAGCTGACCGACATGGGCAAGCGCTACGTCCGCGCCGGGGACACGAGCCGCGCGTTCGACGTCTCGCCCGCCCAGGCCGAGTGGCTGCGGCGCCTCCTCCGCGAGCGCCACATGACCGCCTCGATCTACCACGGCGCGGCCGTCGCCCTCAGCCTGTACGCCTCGAACCCGCCGGACTTCCGCGCGTCGACGCTCGACTTCGGCCGAGCGATCTCGCACCTGGGCCGGGCCGGATGGGACAACGAGAACACGTTCCAGTCGCAGGGCGAGCGGTACAGAACGTTTCTGGTCGACCTCGAGCTGATCGACGGCGACCGGCGGCTCACCGCGACCGGCCAGCAGACGCGCGACGAGCTGACGCTGCCCATCCACGCGTCGCTCAAGGACCTTGCCGGGCAGCTGAACCCGGGCGGGCCGGAGGCGGCCGTGCGGGAGGGCGGCGCGGAGTGGACGGCCGCGGACGCGGCCCCCGAACCCGCACCCGAGCCCGCCGCCGCGGCGCGCGTGGAGCCGGCC
>JBPCNM010000355.1:0-2902 GCA_051001255.1 Solirubrobacteraceae bacterium | reverse complement strand
GCCGTCGGGCGCGGCGATCGCGTCGCCCAGCACGCGAACGTCGAACCGCTTCCCGGACACCTCCACCGTATACAGGCGCTCCAGCGCCGCCGATCCCTCTCCCTTGCCGCCGTTCGTCGGCGCAACGTCGAACGCCAGCGTCTTCAGCCACGCCCGGTCCTCGATCGGATCGCGGCACGTCTCCACGCGGGCCCACTGCGCGGAGGCCATGATCGCCTTGTGGAACGGGATCAGCGTCTTGACCCCGCCCACCTCGAACTCCTCCAGCGCGCGCGCCATCCGCCGCGTCGCCGTCTCGCGATCGGAGTCCCAGACGATCAGCTTGGCGACCATCGGGTCGTAGAGCGGCGTGATCTCCGAGCCGGCCACCACGCCTGAGTCCACGCGCACGCCCGGGCCCGCCGGCTCGCGGTAGTGCGTGACGGTCCCGGGCGCGGGGGCGAAGTTCCGCGACGCGTCCTCGGCGTTGATGCGGCACTCGATCGCGTGGCCGCGCAGCACGACCTCGTCCTGGCCGACCGACAACGGCTCGCCCGCGGCGATCCGGATCTGCTCGCGCACGATGTCGATCCCGGTCGTCGCCTCGGTGACGCAGTGCTCGACCTGCACGCGCGTGTTCATCTCGAGGAAGAAGTACTCGCCGTCCTGCAGGAGGCCTTCGATCGTGCCCGCCCCGCGGTAGTCGACCGCGCGCGCGGCCTCCGTGGCGATCTTGCCGATCCGCTCGCGCAGCGCCTCGTCGACCAGCGGCGCCGGCGACTCCTCGATCAGCTTCTGGTGCCGGCGCTGGATCGAGCAGTCGCGCTCGCCCAGGTGGATCACCGATCCGTGCCCGTCGGCCAGCACCTGCACCTCCACGTGCCGCGGATCCGGGAGGTAGCGCTCCAGGTAGACGGTCGGGTCGGAGAAGAACTTCTCGCCCTCGCGCGCCGCGCCCTCGAACGCGTCGGCGAGCTTGCCGGGCTCGAGCGCCACCCGGAAGCCCTTGCCGCCGCCGCCGCCCGCGGCCTTGACCGCGATCGGGTAGCCGATCTCCTGCGCCACCTTCGCGGCCGCCTCGACGGTGTCGACCGGCTCGGTCGTCCCCGGCACGATCGGCACGCCGGCGGCCTGCATGAGCTCGCGCGCCCGCGTCTTGGAGCCCATCGCCTCGATCGCCGACGCGGGCGGGCCGATGAACGTGACGCCGGCCGCCTCGAGCCGCTGCGCGAACGCTGCGTTCTCGGCGAGAAAGCCGTAGCCCGGATGCACGGCGTCGGCGCCGGAATGCTCGATCACCTCCATCAACTTGTCCACGACGAGGTAGGACTGCGCCGCGGGGCCCGGCCCGATCAGGTAGGCCTCGCTCGCCCGCCGCACGTGTTGCGCGTCGCGGTCGGCCTCCGAGTAGACGGCGACAGAGGCGACGCCGAGCTCGTCGAGCGCACGGATCACGCGCACCGCGATCTCTCCACGGTTGGCGACGAGGACCTTGGAGAACATGCGGCGCGGCATGCTATCTGGACCGACCCGCCGCGGAGCGCGGGCGGCGTCGCGGACGCCGTCGCCACTTCCGCGAGCCGCTGGGGCGTGGCCTCGTGACCGCTCCGGGCGTTTGCAGGACCACAGTCCGTTTTCCTCTTGCGGACTATGGTCCGGCACGCTACGCTGCTCACGAAAGGTAAGCGGGCTTCGGTCCGACCAACGCCCACTCCGGGAGCAGCATGACCACCGCCGTCCAACAGGACCTGCCCGCCGCCACCTGGGCACTCGACAGCATGCACTCGACCGTCGGCTTCGCGCTGAAGTACATGGTCGGGACCTACCGGGCGAGCTTCGAGCGCTTCGACGTGACGCTCGACACCACGGGCGAGCAGCCGCGCCTCTCCGGCTCGGTCGCGCCCGACTCGATCGACGTCAAGGACGAGCACTTCCACGCACACCTGCAGGCGCCCGATTTCTTCGACACCGAGCGCCATCCGGCGATCACGTTCGAGTCCGCCGCCTGGCGGCTCGAGGGCGATGAGCTCGCGGTCGAGGGGAACCTCACGATCAAGGGCGATACACGGCCTGTCACCGCGCGGGGTGAGCTCACTCCGCCCCACGAGGACCCGTTCGGCGGCACGCGCCTCGGGATCACGCTCGAGGCCGTCGTGGACCGCACCCACTTCGGGATCGACTGGAACAACCCGCTGCCCAAGGGCGGCCTCGCCCTCGCCAACGACGTCAAGCTGCACGTCGACCTCCAGCTCGTCAAGTCATAGATGAAGGTCCTGGGGATCTCGGGCAGCCTGCGCCGGGACTCCCACAACACCCAGCTCCTCCGGGCGGCCGCCGCGCTGCTGCCGCCCGGAGCCGAGCTGGAGGTGTGGGAGGACCTGAAGGCGGTGCCGCCCTACGACGCCGACGACGACACCGGCGAGCCGCGGCCGGGGATCCTGCGGTCGCTCGACGCGGCGGTCAGGGAGGCCGACGTCGTGCTGCTCGCCACGCCGGAGTACAACCACTCCATCCCCGGCCAGCTCAAGAACGCGCTCGACTGGCTCTCGCGCCCGCTGGCCGCCAGCCCGCTGCGCAACAAGCCCGTCGCGGTGATCGGCGCCAGCACCGGCCTGTTCGGCGCCGTCTGGGCGCAGGCCGAGCTGCGCAAGGCGCTCGCCGCGATCGGCGCGCGCGTGGTCGACCGCGAGCTGCCCGTCGGGCTGGCCGCCGAGGCCTTCACCGACGAGGGTCGGCTGGCCGACCCCGAGCTCGAGCTGGCGCTCGCCGACCTGCTCGCCGAGCTGCGAGGCGAGGTCCCCCAGGCGGCCGCCGCCCGGTAGCCGTTGGCGCGGGGAACGGGGGCGGGTAGGATCTCCAGACGACGGTCAAAAGGCCACCCCCTCCCCCGCTCGCCGTGCACCCGTGCGGGGGGCAGTCCCCA
>JBPCNM010000354.1:0-6195 GCA_051001255.1 Solirubrobacteraceae bacterium | reverse complement strand
TCGGACGCCGCGCTGGCGATGGAGCTGGGCTGCGACGCCGTGCTGTGCGCCAGCGCCGTCTCGCGCGCCGAGGACCCGGCGGCGATGGCGCGGGCGGTCCGGCTCGGCACCGAAGGCGGGCGGCTGGCCTATCGCGCGGGGCGGATCCCGCGGCGACTGCACGCGCAGGCGTCGACGCCCGAGGACGGGGTCGCGCAGTTCTGAGCACCGCCGACGCGCTCTTCGACGGCTGGGAGCGGGCCTGGTCGGGGCGGGACCCGGCGGCCTTCGCGCCGCTGTGCCACGACGAGGTCCACTACGAGGATCCGCTGGTGGACAAGCCGCTGCGGGGCGCTGACGCGATCGCGCGCCGCGCCGCCGGACTATGGGTGGCGTTCCCCGACGTTCGGCTGCACCCGACCGGCCCTCGGCTCACCGACGGCACCCATGCGAGCGCGCCCGCGAAGCTGCTCGGCACCCATCGCGAGCCGCTGGAGGGGTTGGCGGCCACCAACCGCTCCGTGGTCGTCCACGTCGTCTTCTTCGCCGAGCTGCGCGAGGAGCGGCTCTACCGCGTGCGGGCGTTCTTCGACGTCTACGGCGCGGCGGTCCAGATGGGCGTCCTCCCCCGTCCGGGGACGCTGAGCGGCCGGGCGCTGCTGCTGCTCCGAGGCTTCGGCCTCAGGCCGGGGTAGCGGTCGCCCACTACGCCGTGAAACCCGCGCCCTGAAGGTCGACGTGGCCCTGAGCCGAAACCTCGACCCCCGCGACGTTCTTCCTCGCCGCAGTGAGCAAGAAGTAGAAGTAGGGGACGATCATCGGGCTCTCGTCGAGCAACAGCTCCTGGATCTGCTTGGCGAGTTGCTTCTTCTGGCCCGGCTCGAGCGCCGCGACGTAGTCGTCGGTGACCTTGTCGTAGGTCTTGTTCTTGAAGTGCGCGGCGTTCCAGGCGCCGCCGCTCTTCAACGGTGCCGTCAAGAAGACATTCGGCACGCCGCGGTGACCGTAGTCGGTGATCCCGAATTCGGAGTCGAGCCAGGGTGACTTGCCGAACACGGCGTCGCCGTAGTACGTCCCGGCGTCGGTGATGTTGAGCTTGACGTCGACGCCGCCGGCCTTGAGGTCGTTCTGGATGAGCTGCGCGAGCTGGGGAATCTCGAACCCGTCCCACGTCGTCAGCGTCAGATCGAGACTGCCGACGCCCGCGTCCTGCAGCAGCGCCTTGGCCCTCTCGACGTCTTGCTGGCGCTGCGGGACGGACTTGTCGGTGTCCGGAAAGACGGGGGCGAACGGCGAATCGTTGCCGAAGTCCGCCTTCTCGTCGAAGAGGCCGTCGACCAGGTTTCGGCGGTTGAGCAACAGCGCAACTGCCTGTCGCACGCGCTTGTCAGCAAGCGCGCCCTTGTCCGTGCGCATGTGGATCTGCCGGTGCACGGAGGCGCGCGACTCCATGGTCGTGAGGTTCGCGTCGTTCAGCAGCGCCTTGCCGCCTGTGACCGAGAAGTTGCTCATGAGGTCCACCTCGCCGCCCTGCAGGCCAAGGATCCGGGCTTGCTCCTTGCCGTAGAACTTCAGCTCGATCTTGTCGGGGTTGGCCATGTGGCTCTTGTCCCAGTAATCGCGGTTGCGGACGTACGTCACGCCGATGTCCGGCGTGTACTGCTCGAGCTTCCATGGGCCGGTGCCCAGGAAGTCGTCCTTCCACTTCGAGAAGTCGTAGCCCTTGGGGAGGATGATGAGGTTGTAGTTGTCGTCTGAGGAGACCAGGTACGGGAAGTTCCCGTTGGGCGCGTCGAGCTGCACCTCGACTCTGCTGTCATCGACCGCCTTGGCGGCGCCCTTGGAAACCACGCCCGCGATCGCCGATAGCGCGTTGGAGCCGTTGTCCGGGTCGGCGTGCGCGTTGATCGTCGCCGCGACGTCCTCGGCAGTCAGCGGCTCGCCATTGTGGAACGTGACGCCCTGGCGGATCTGAAACGTCCACGCGGAGGCGTCTCGGTTGGGTTGCCAGCTCTCGGCCAGCCGCGGCTCGAGCTCGAGCTTGCTGTTGGACCGCGCGAGGTACTCGCCGGTCTGGCCGAGCACGGCCAGAGCCCCCTCGTTGTTGACCTTGAAGGGGTCGAGATCCGAAGCCGGCGCGACGATGCCGGCGCGAATCGTCCCTCCGGGATCGACCTTGGCGCTCTGCGCCGAGGTCCCGCCCTGATTGCCGCTGCTCGTCGAGCTCTGTTGGCCGCCGCAGGCGCTGGCCAGCAGGCCGATCGTCGTCATCGACATCCCGACGACCGTGCCGTTGCGCACGAACTCCCGACGGCTCAGACGGCCGGCGCGCAACTCGTCGACCAAGTGATTCTCGAGATCACTCGAGCGTGCGCGAACCTCGTCGACGCGCCGCTCACTGTCCTTACTCATGACTCTCCTCGGTCGCTGATCGCTTTATAGCATTCTCACGATGAACGATGCGTGCCGGTTCCGGGCGGTGTGAGCAGCAGCTGGACATGGTCATGCCCGCGCCTCAACCTGACGCACCCGACACGCGGACCCGCAGCGGCTTGTGGTCCGAGAGCGGACCCGCGTCGAGCACCTCGGCCTCGCCAGTCGCAGGACGGCCCTCGGTGAGCACGTGATCGACGTAGTGGCCGGCGATGTGGCGCAGCCCCGGCAGCGCCGGCCGCCTCGCGTTCAGGTCGCCGCCGAGCACGAGCGGCCCGCCGCCGGCCCACTCCAGCGCGGTCGCGGCAGCGGCCAGCAGGTCGGCGCGCCGCTGCTCGGGCGGATGGGTCGAAGCGTGCAGGTTCGCGACCCAGCCGCCGGTGAGCGCGATCGCGTGCAAGACGCGCCGCTCGGGCGTGCGGGTGAGCTCGCGCACGCGGTGCTCGCCGATCGTCTCGCCACGGACCAGGATTGCGTTGCTGCCGCCGCCGGCGGCGGCCGGCAGATCCGGGTTGCGCGACGCGATCGCCCGCCGCAGCCAGAGCGCCTCGTTGCGCGAGGTGAGCGCCATCCGCGCGCTCGCGCCGCTCGCGGCGGCGAGCCGCTCCGGCCACCAGGGCGGCACCTCCTGCAGCAGCGCGACGTCCCAGGACCACCCGGCGAGCGTGCGGGCGAACTCGGCCAGCAGCGGGCGACCTGCCGCGGGCCGCGCACGGCCGTGGAAGAGGTTCCAGCTCAGGACGAGGATGGGCGCGACGCTACCGGAGCTCCCGCGCGCCGCGGTCGGACTCGAACCCCGACCCCGGCCTGCCGGGCCCCGCGGCCGGAGCGACGGCGACCGTACACTTTCGCGCTTGCCGCGCCACCTCATCACCGGCTCCGAGCTCTCGCCGGCCGAGCTCTCCGCGCTGCTCGACCGCGCGCTGGAGCTCAAGGCCGAGCCGCATGCGTCCCGCGCGCTCGCCGGGCGCAGCGTCGCGCTGGTGTTCGAGCAGCCGTCCACCCGCACGCGCACGTCGTTCGAGGCCGGCATCGTCGAGCTGGGCGGCCACCCGATGGTGCTGCGGCCCGGCGAGCTCCAACTGACCCGCGGCGAGTCGGTGCGCGACACCGCGCTCGTCCTCTCCCGCCACGTCGCCGTGATCGGGCTGCGCACCGGCTCGGAGGAGACGCTGGCCGAGCTGGCCGAGCACGCGGAGGTGCCGGTGGTCAACCTGCTCTCGCCCGAGCACCACCCGTGCCAGGCGCTCGCCGACCTGCTCACCATGCGCGAGGCGTTCGGCACTCTGCACGGCCGCCGGCTCACCTACGTCGGCGACGGCAACAACGTCGCTCGCTCGCTCGCGCTAGTCGGCGCGCTCGCGGGCGTCGAGGTCACGGTGGCCGCCCCGCCCGCCTACCAGCTCGAGGAGGGCGCCGGCGCCCGGCTGACCGACGACCCGCTGGCGGCCGCCGCCGGCGCGGACGTGCTCTACGCCGACGTGTGGGTCTCGATGAGCGACGACGCCGCGACGGCCGGTGCGCGCCGTTCGGCGCTCGGCGCCTACCGGATCGACGACGCGCTGCTCGACCGCGCCGCCGACGGGGCGATCGCGCTGCACTGCCTCCCGGCGCATCCCGGCGAGGAGATCACCGCGGAGGTGCTCTACGGGGCGCGCCAGCGGATCTGGGACCAGGCGGAGAACCGCCGGCACGCGCAGAAGGCGCTGCTGGAGTGGCTGGTCGCCCCGGAGCGCTAGGGTCGCTCCGGAAGGAGTGACCGGATGTCGCAGCCACCCACCACAGCATCGCGCGACCAGCTCCGCCGCGTCATCAGCCCGCCGGACCTCGTCGTCATCACGCGCGTCCGAGTGCAGGAGGTGATGGACGACGCGGTTCAACGGGGCCGCATCACGCGAGGCGCCGCCGTCGAGCTCGTCACCGACCTGTTGGCCCGGGGGCGCAGCCAGGCCGACGACCGGCTCGCCGACCTCGAGCAGCTCCTCGGCCGCGGGCCGGTCGAGGCCGCCGGCCTCGGGCCCGAGTTTCCGATCGTGGGCTACGACGACCTCACCGCCGCCGAGGTGGTGGTCGAGCTCGACGGAATGGCAGACGACCACCTGCGCAAGGTGCGCGAATACGAGCGCGCCAACGCGAACCGCAAGACCGTGCTGGGCGCGGTCGAGCGCAAGCTGAACTCGCCGCCAACCTAAAGAGTGCCCGGCACCGTTTAGGTTCGCCCGCGGCTACCCTCGACGGGTGGCCACGTCCCAGACTTCGACCCGCCCCGCCCGCGGCGCTGTGCTCGAGCTCACCGTCGACACCCTCGCGCACGGGGGCAACGGCGTCGCGCGGCTCGACGGCTACGTCGTCTTCGTTGCCGGGGCGCTGCCCGGCGATCGGGTGCGGGCGGTCGTGGGCAAGTCCAAGCGCGCCTATGCCGAGGCGCGCGCCGTCGAGATCCTCGAGCCTTCGCCCGACCGGATCGCGCCGCTCGCCGACCATCCCGGCGCGCCGTGGCAGGTGCTCGCCTACGAGCGCCAGCTCGAGGTCAAGGCTGAGCAGGTGGGCGACGCGCTGCGTCGCATCGGCCGCCTCGACGGCTTCGAGCAGGACCCGATCGTCCCCGCCCTCGAGCAGTGGCGCTACCGCAACAAGCTCGAGTACTCGTTCGGCACCACGGCGGACGGGACGCTCGTGTGCGGCTTCCACGCGCCCGGCCGGTTCGACCAGATCCTCGCGCTCGACGACTGCCTGCTGGCCTCCGAGCGCGGCGACCGCGCCCGCGAGCAAGTGCTCGCCTGGGCGCGCGAGCAGGGCCTCTCCGCCTGGGACCGGCGCGGCCAGCGCGGTCTGCTGCGCAACCTCGTCGTCCGCGAGGGCCGGCGCACCGGCGAGCTGCAGGTGCGGCTGGTCACCTCGCCGGGCGTGATCGAAGCGGACTCGCTGGCGGCGGCCGTCGACTGCGACGGCCTGTTCTGGACGCAGGCGTCCCGCCTCGGGGAGAGCACCCAGGGCGGCGACACCAAGCGGCTGAGCGGCGCAAAGCGCATGCGCGAGCAGCTCGGCGACCTGGAGTTCCTGATCTCGCCCGAGGCGTTCTTCCAGACCAACACGGAGATGGCCGAGGTCCTCTACGGCGCCGCCGTCGAGCTCGCCGGGCTGCGCGGTCACGAGCGTGTCTTCGAACTCTACTGCGGCATCGGCACGATCGGCCTCTCGCTCGCGAGCCGCGCGCGCGAGGTGATCGGCGTGGAGATCGCCGAGCCGGCGGTCGCCGACGCGATCGACAACGCCCGCCGCAACGAGATCACGAACGCGCGCTTCTTCGCCGGCGACATCCGGCTGGCCATGCGTGACCTGGTCGAAGAGGCCGGCAAGCCCGACGTCTGCGTGATCGACCCTCCGCGCGCCGGCCTCTCGCAGAAGGTCGTGCGCCGGGTCGTGGAGGCGGCGCCGAAGCGCATCGTCTACGTCTCCTGCAACCCGACGACGCTCGCGCCGAACGCCGCGCAGCTCGTAGAGGCGGGGTACACGCTCAGCCGCGTGCGCCCCGTCGACATGTTCCCGCAAACCCCGCACATCGAGTGCGTGGCATTGCTCGAAAGAGCCCCCGTGATCGAGTAGCTGTTCGCGCCGCGGATAGCGTCTACGGTGTGTCTACACGCTGTAGACTCCCTCTATGGCTGCCAGTCGCACCTTCTCGTTCCGTGCCGAGCGGGATCTTGGCGAGCGGCACGACCGGGCGCTTGCGGAGCTTGAGCGGCTGCGCCGGGAACGCCCGCGCCTGGCCGACAGCGTGCG
>JBPCNM010000353.1:0-12925 GCA_051001255.1 Solirubrobacteraceae bacterium | reverse complement strand
CGCCTGCGCGTCGGGACCGGCGCGGTGCTCGCGGACGGCGGGCTCAGCGTCGGCGGGGAACTCCTGCCGGCCGGCGCCGTGGTCGTGACCGCCGGGCCGTGGACCTCCGAGCTCGTGGATCCGTCCGGCGCGTGGCGGCCGATCGCGCCGCTGTGGGGCGTCAACCTCGAGGTGCATCTGGCGACGGCGCCCCGGCACGCCCTCGAGGAGGCCGGCGTCGAGCAGCTGGTCGCTCGCGGCGGGGATCCGCCGCCGATCTTCAGCCTCATCACCGCCGGCGGCACCTCGTCGCTGGGCTCGACGTTCCTGCCCCGGCAGCCCGACGCCGAGCGCATGGCGCCGCGTGTGCGGGCGAACGGGGCGCGCTTCGTCCCGGCGCTCGCCGACACGCCCGTCGTCTCCGTCCGCACCTGCGCGCGGCCGCTGTCGGCGGACGGGCGCCCGCTGCTCGGGCGCGCACCCGGGCGCGAGGGCGTGTTCGTCGCCGCCGGGCACGGCCCGTGGGGAATCTCGCTCGGCCCGGCGTCGGCCAGGCGGGTCGCCGACCTCGTGCTGGGACGCCCGGCCGACCTGCCGCCGGAGTTCGACCCCGCGCGGTGCTGAAGCCGCGCCACGGGTGGCGGTCGACCTCCGGCGGGCGTTCGACCCCGTGCCGCTTCTGAAGCCGCGCCCGCCGGGCGGCCGACCTGCCGCCCGCAGGCCCCGCAGGCCCCGCCGTCGGGGCGGCCGGGCGCCGCTACGCGCCGGACTTCGCCGGCACGGAGGCGCCGCCGGTCTCGACCTTCGCGTCCTGCTTGGGGTCATCGTGGTTCCCCGGCTGATCCTTGTGCCACGAGACGATCACGCGCCGATCCTTGCCGGTGCCGTAGATGTGCAGGTCGCGGTCGCCCTTCTCGACCAGCACGAACGCCTTGCCGCCTCGCTCGTTGCTCGTCCGGTTGATGAACATCCCGTTGCGGCGGCCGGACGTGATCTCGTCGTAGGCGGGATGATCCTTGACCGGCGTGGTGGTCTCGGGCCCGCGCTCGTGCCACACGGCGATTGCGCGCCGGTCGTTGCCCGATCCGTAGATGTGCAGGTCGTGATCGTCCTTCTTCTTGAGCACGAAGGCCTCGCCGCGGCGCCCGTTGTCGGACGTGTTGATGAACATCCCGTTGCGGGGCCCGGAGGTGATCTCCACGTAGTCGTGGTGCTCGACCGCGCGCGTCGTCTCGCCCTGCTGCCCTGTGGTGGGCTTGTCGGCCTTCTCGCTGCCCGACGACTTGGCGAGCGCGGCCGCGAACGAGGTCGCGGGCGCGTCCTGCGCGACGGTGGAGACCAGGCCGGACCGGACCCGGACCGCCTCCCCCTGCTCTGACTGGTGGACGCGCATCTGAGCCTCCTCAGGACTTCGGAGCGAAGGAGCGGACCATGCCCGCGAGCTCGCGCGCCACGTCGGGCGCGTCGCCGTCCGCGACGAGGTCGAGGGTGTAGGAACGGTCGCCGGCGGGTGCCACGACGACGCTCTGGACCCGGTTGGCCGCCGGCCGGACGAACGTGTACACGAGACCCTGGGTTCCGCCGACGGTCGCGAGCCGCGCGCCGGCGGGCTCGAAGTCGGCGAGCTGGGAGCGCAGCCTGCGCTCCAGTCTCCGCGCGAGCGACGCGAGCGGGCCGGTCACCGCGGCGCGGCGGCGGATCACGACCACGCCGCGCTTGTCGGTGCGCTGGAGGACCGTCGCGGCGGCGCCGCTGGCGACGGCCTTCCAGCCGCGCGGCGTGGCGATCGAGTAGGAGCCGTCGGGCGCGCTCCAGGTCGTGACGGCAGCCGGCGCGAGCTTGCGCTCCCCGCCGCCGGTGACGGCGAGGCACAGCGCGAGCACGAGCGCGCCGCCGAGCGCAGCACCGGCGAACGGCAGGACGCGGGTCACCGGATCACCACGTAGGCGAAGTTGCGCAGCGGCCCGGGGCCGATCGGGCTGGCCGTGATGTTGCAGACCCGCAGCGTCAGGACGTCGGCGCTCGGCTGGATCAGCGGCTGGGCGATCAGGCCCATGTCGAGCCCGGCGTCGGAGTTCAGGATCACCCGGTCGCCGATCTGGATGCCGGTCACCGGCGCGGCGGAGGCGACGTCGATGCAGCTCCCGGGGGCCACCGTGCCGAGGTTGACCTGGGCCTGGCCGGCGAGCGTGCCGCCACCACCGGAGGCGGCGAGATCGGCAGCGGTGAGCGAGCCGTCCTGGACCTTGGCGCCGTTGACGGCACCGTCCTGAAGCTTGCCGCTGGTCACCGCGGCCGGCTTGATCGCACGGCTGGCGACGGCGTCGTCGGCCAGCTTGGTCTCGGTGACCGCGAGGTTGGCCAGGTCCTGCGTCGCGATCGTGCCGTCGAAGATGCCCGCGGAGGTCACCGCGCCATCGGCGAGCTGGGCCGACGTGACCGCGCCGTTGGCGAGGTCGATCGACGCCACGCTGCCCGACAGGATCGTCCGGCTGTCGACCGAGTTGGTGGCCAGATCGGCGTTGACGACCGTCCCGTCGATGATCTTGCTCGAGTCGACGGCGTTGTCGATCAGCTTGTTGAGCGTGACCGCGTCGGTCGCCAGCTTTTGGGCGGTGACGGCGGCGTTGAAGATGTTGGCGGTGGCGACCGAGCCGTCGGCCAGCTCGGCGGTGTCGACCGCGTCGTCGGCGAGCTTCGCGTTCGTGACCGCGTCGTTGGCGAGGTCGACGCTCGTGATCGTGCCGTTCGCGATCGCTGCGCCGTCGACGGCCCCGACCGCGAGCTTGGCGGTGGTGATCGCGCCGTTCGCGAGGTCGGCGGCCTGCACGTCGCCGTCCTTGAGGTCGAGCGAGGAGACGTCGTTGTCCTTGAGCCTGGCCGAGTCGACCGCGCCGCCCGTGAGGTCGGCGGTCTGTACATCGCCGTCCTTGAGCTTGCTCGAGTCGACCGCGCCGCCCGCGAGGTCGGCCGTCTGCACATCGCCGTCCTTGAGCTTGGCCGAGTCGACCGCGCCGTCAGCCAGATCGGCGGTCTGTACGTCACCGTCTTTGAGCTTGGCCGAGTCGACCGAGCCGTCAGCCAGATCGGCGGTCTGTACATCGCCGTCCTTGAGCTTGGAGGAGTCGACCGCGCCGCCCGCGAGGTCGGCGGTCTGTACATCGCCGTCTTTGAGCTTGCCCGACGTTACCCCGCCGTCGGCGAGATCGGCGGTCTGCACGTCGCCGTCCTTGAGCTTGGAGGAGTCGACCGCGCCGAGCGCCAGCTGGCCGGCGGTGACGGCGCCGGCGGCGAGCTTCTCCGTGGTGACCGCGCCATCGGCCAGGGCCGCGATCCCGACGGCGCCCGCGGCGAGCTTGCCGGCGGTCACGGCGCCGTCCTGGAGGTGTCCGGTGGCCACGGCGCCCGCGGCGAGCTTGCCGGCGGTGACGGCCGCGTCAGCCAGGTCGACGGTGGTGACGGTCCCGTCGCGCAGCTGGGCGGAGGTGACGCTGTCCGGGGCAAGATCGGCCGTGACCACGCTGCCGTCCACGATCTGCTTGGAGTTCACCTTGACGGGCTTCTTGGACCGCGCGGCCTTGTCGGCGCGCTCGGCCACACGCAGCGCTCGCAGGGCGGTCTTGAGCACGTCGACCTTGCCGATCGCCGGCGGGACGGCGACGAGCCCGATGACGGCAGCAAGAACCAGGACGGTGCGGAGACGGATCATCTCGACCGGGTGTATCGACCGTCGGCGTCGGGCCTTGAGGCGGACGCATGACCGATCCCGGGCTGTCAGCGCCCGTCCCACCGGCTCGCGTCGGCCCGAGCCTGGAGCCGCCGCCGATCCGGGTAAAGCGCTCGCCGTCGCCGGCTTCGGCCGGATAGGGAGACGGATCTGTCACATGCGTGCCCACGTCGGTGTGCGCCAGCACCGTGATGAGCTAGGAACCCGATGCGGGAGGAGAGAGCGTGCGCGTTCACGCGCACCCGGCAAGGTCCCTACGCCGTCGTCGGCGCCGAGGGCGAGCTCGACATCGCCACGGTGCCGGCTGCGCGCGTGCGTCCTGCGGGCCCGCTGCCGCGCGTCGCGCGTGGTCCTCGACCTCCGGCCCGTCACCTTCATGGACACGTTCGCGCTGCGCGCGCTGATCGCGCTCGGGCGCGAGGCGGGCGCGAGCGGCGACTGGTCACTGCACGCCGTGCCGAGCGACGCGGTCCAGCGCGTGCTCGACCTCGCACGCGCCCGCGCCCACCTGCGCTGGATCTCCCCCGAGCAGCTAGCGGGCTGACCACGCGCCGCCGCGGCGGAAGCGCATCGTGAGCGCGACGCCCTGCGCGGTGTCGGCCAGCTCGACGTGGTGCGCCAGCCGCCGGATGATCTCGATGCCGAAGCCGGCGCCCTCGGTGCCGGCGCCACCGGCGAGGCCGCGGCCGCGGTCGCTGACGACGACCGTGAGCTCGAACGGGGATGTCGCCACTGAGAGCTCGACGGTGCCTTCCACCTCGTGCGCGTATGCGTGGGCGACCACGTTGGCGACCGCCTCGGAGACGGCGAGGACGATGCCGTCGAGGTCGACCTCGAGGCCGGCGGCGACGCGGCGCACCGCGCGGCGAGCCGCCGCGACGCTGTCCACGGTGGCGGGCAGCTGCTCCTGCAGTGAGACCGGCGACTCGGCCGGCTGGAAATGGCCCACTGCCGACCGTTGTGCCCGATCGAGTTCAGGCCGAACCCGCGCAGGGTGTCGCAGTGGTCAGCCGCGCGACAGGCCGGACGGCCGGCATCACGTGCGGCGTCGCCGGCCTCACGATCGCCTCGACCAGCCCGGCCGCCTCCTCGTCCTCGCGCGCCCAGCGGGCGACCCGCGCGCGCAGCGCGGCGAGCGCGGCGAGGCCGATCGGCGCCGGCAACCAGATCGCCACGGCGCGGTAGGCGAGCACGGACGAGAGCGCGAGGTCCGGCGCAACGCCGAACGCCAGCAGCGTGCCGACCATGCCGCCGCTGACGGCGCCCGGAAGCGGGAGCGTGTTGCCGACCTGGCCGGCGAAGTACGCGAACGCAAGCACGGCGATCGGCGGCGGCGTGCCGAGGGCGTTGAACGTCGCCCACAAGACGGCGGCGTCGAAGGCCCACCACACGGGCGCGCCGAGCAGCCGCGCATCGCCGCCGCGCAAGAAGCCGGCGGCGTCGCGAACGGCGCCGCCGATCAGCGCGGTGGCGCGGCCGATGCGGCCGGCGTGCTCGCTTGCGTCGCCACGACGGACGCCGAGCACGGCGCCGACCGCGAGTGCGAGGGCGGCGGCCGTAGCAGCGCCCCCGCCGAGCACGGCGTCGCCCGTCGTGTCGCCCAAGCCGAGCGCGATCACCGCGCCGGACACGGCGATGCCGGCGAGGAAGACGCCGTAGAGCAGCGCGAGGAACGTGAGCAGCAGCCGGCCGGCGCGCTTGGAGCCCATGCCCGTCTTGGTGATCGACCACAGCGTCAGCGCGGCGCCGCCAACAACCCCAACGGGAAGCAGCCGGGTGGCGGCGGCGCCGGCGAGCGTGATCTCCGCGCCGGCCCGCAGGTCGAGCCGGGGAGTGGCGCGGCGGCCGACGAGCCAGAACAGCGCGATGTAGCCGGTGAACGACAGCAGCTCGGCGACGGCCGCCAGCGCGATCCAGCGCGGGTCGGCCGACAGGGCGCGCGAGAGCGCGTCGACGAGGACGTGCAGCGGGCCGCCGGCGAGCAGCACCACGGCGAGCGCCGCCGCGGCGAGCGCGAGGGGGAGCGCGGCGCGCCGGCCGACCAGCCGCAGGTCGAGGGCGGGAAGCGAGAACTCCGCGGTCGTGTCGTGGGAGGAGGCCACACGTGAAGTATCCGCGCGTGACCGGGCGCTGTACATCGGGGATGTCCCTAGTCCCTGCCCTACGGCTAGCCGCACTGCAGGGCACCGGACCGTCAGGGTTCGAGCGGGCGCACGACCGTCGTGAGGAACGCCGCGGGCGTCGCACGGAGCACCTTCAGCCTCGGATCGGGGACGTCGAGCACCCGCTCCGCGGCGAGCGGGCGCAGCGCCGCGAGCCGGGCGTCCTCGAGCACGGCGGCGAGCGCCCCGCGGTCGCCGCCCAGCACCACGGCATCGAGCGCGCCGGCCTCGGCCGGCACGCCCAACACGCGCGCGGCCACGTCCGCCGCGGCCTGCAGCGCGATGCGCGCCTGACCCTCGCGCCGACGGGCGAAGCGCCCGGAGCTCGAGCCGCCCTTGCGGTTGCGACCGTGTACCGGCCGACTGCCGACCTTGGAGTCGATCAGCCGGGTGCCGGCGAACACGCCCGCCGCGTGACCGCCGAGGCGCACGAGCAGGACGCCGACGGTTCGCTCGCGCCCGACGTGGGCGAGCAGGTCGCCCTCCACCGGTCCGAACGGCGGCTCGCACTCCAGCACGGCTCCGTCGCGTGCGGTGAAGCGCACGACCGCGCCGTCGCCGCCCGTCTCCGCCATGCCGCCGTGCGCCTCCGCCCAGCGCTCGAGCCAGCGGCGGAGCCGCTCGGGCGCAAGCTCGTAGCGGTCGGCGGTCATGACCGCCGGATCCTTGCTAGTGCCCCGTCTCGCAACAATCGACCCGAAATGACGCACGTCGATCACCGACATGCTGCGCACTGTCTCGGCCTGCGGCCTCGCCACCGGCTCCGCCTCGCGACCACTTGAAATGCCAGAGGCATTCCTGCGGGTCTGCGTCCTTGCCTGTCGGCGCCGCCGCACTTCCTTTCGGGCCGATCGTCACGAGACGGATCACTAGGCCGCGCGGTCCGCGTGCCCGGCGGGCAGCGGCGTTCCGCAACTGGTGCAGCGGTCGTCCAGCACGGGCTCGGCCTCCGATGCTCCGGCGGGCCAGTGGACCCGGTGACGATCGGCGCCGCTCACGCGGTACTCCGCACCGCAGCGGCAACGAAACGTGTCGGTCACCGCGATGCCCGACCCCCGACCGCGCCCTCCGAGACGGGCGCCGGCGACGCCGAGCGCGGCCGCGAGCGCGACGGCCACGGCGATGAGGCCGAGCCGGCGGGTCGGATCAGTGGGGCGCCGCGACATCTCCCGCGCCTACCCGAAGAACGTCTGCTCCAGCAGGAACATGTTGAGCGCGATGATCATCGACGCGACGATCCACGCGACGATCGTCGTGCCGCGCCGGTTGACGAACGCGCCCATGACGTCGGAGCGGCGCGTGAGCAGGATCATCGGCACGAGCGCGAACGGGATGCCGAACGACAGCACGACCTGCGAGACGACCAGCGTGTCGGTGGCGTCGGCGCCCGCCGCGAGCACCACCAGCGCAGGCGCCATCGTCACGAGCCGGCGCAGGAAGAGGGGGATGCGGCGGGCGATGAAGCCCTGCATCACGACCTGGCCGGCGTAGGTGCCGACGCTCGAGCTCGACAGCCCGGAGGCCAGCAGCGCGACCGCGAAGGCCAGCGCGGCGCCGCCGCCGAGCAGCCGCTCGAAGCCCGCGTGCGCCCCCTCGATCGAGTCGACGCCGACGTTGCCGGACTCGTGGAACAGCGACGCGGCGACGACCAGCATCGTGAGGTTGATGGCGCCCGCGAGGCCCATCGCGACGGCCACGTCGACGCGCTGGAAGCGCAGCAGCGAGCGCCGCTCGGCGTCGTCGCGCGCCCGCACGCGGTCCTGGACGAGCGCGCCGTGCAGGTAGACGACGTGCGGCATGACGGTCGCACCGAGGATCCCGACCGCCAGCATCACGCTCTCGGTTCCCTCGAAGCCGGGCACGAAGCCGGCCGCCAGCGCACCGGTGTCCACCGACACCTGGGAGAGGTCGTAGAGGAAGCCGAGGCAGACGATCCCGAGGAAACCCGCGATCGCGAGCTCGAAGCGCCGGTACCCGCGCTGCTGCATCGCCAGGATCGCGAACGCGATGACGGCGGTGATCAGGCCGGCGGCAAACGCCGGGACGCCGAACAGCAGGTTCAGCGCGATCGCCGCGCCGACGAACTCGGCCAGGTCGGTCGCGATCGCGATGATCTCCGCCTGCACCCACAACCCCCACGTCGCCGGCCGCGGCAGGTGCGCGCGGCACAGCTCCGGCAGGTTCAGGCCGGTCGCGATGCCGACCTTCGCCGACAGGTACTGCACGAGCATCGCCATCAGGTTCGCCGCGACGATCACCCAGACCAGCAGGAAGCCGTACTTCGCGCCGCCGGCGATGTTCGTGGCGAAGTTGCCCGGGTCGATGTACGCGACGGCCGCGACGAACGCCGGACCGAGCAGCGCGAGCCGGCCGCGCACCGGCCCGCGATCGCGAATGCTCTCCAGCGCCGACGGCGTGATCGGGACGTCTTCTCCCAGCAGAGTCATCTTCGGCTGCCATGATAGTAGGTTTTGGGCGCCCAAACATTGCGCTGGAGATTAGTCTGAGAGAGATGCACTCGCCCGCCTCCAGCGCCGTCGAGGACTACCTCAAGGCCGTCTACGCGCTCGAGACCCGGCTGGAGGGCCCGGTGTCGACCAACTCGCTGGCCGCCCGGCTCGGCGTCACGCCCGGGTCGGTGTCCGGGATGCTGCGCCGGCTCGACGAGCTCGGGCTGCTGGAGCACGAGCGCTACCGCGGCGTGCGGCTCACGGCCGAGGGCCGGCGGATCGCCCTGCGCACGCTGCGCAACCACCGTCTGCTCGAGCTGCTGCTGGTCGAGATGCTCGACGTTCCCTGGGACCTGGTGCACGAGGAGGCCGAGCTGCTCGAGCACGTGCTGTCCGACGAGCTGGCGGAGCGGATCGCGGCCAAGCTCGGCAACCCGGAGTTCGACCCGCACGGCGACCCGATCCCGAGCCGCGACCTCGACGTGCCGGCGCTCGAGACGCGCTCGCTCGAGGAGGTCGACATCGGCGAGACGGTCTCGTTCGTGCGCGTGTCGGACGCCGACCCGGCGATGCTGCGCTACCTGTTCGAGCGCGGGATCGTCCCCGGCGTCACCCTCACCGTCGCCGACCGCCAGCCGTTCGGCGGCCCCCTCACGGTCCGCCACTCCGGCGGCGACCATCCGCTGGGCGGTCAGCTGGCGGGTGCGATGCGCGTCGCGGCGACCTGAAGCCCCGCGCTGGGTTCGTCGATCACGTCAGCGTTGCGCGAAGCCGTCGAGCTCGGCGCCCACAAGCGAGAGCACGTCGAGGTCGTGGCGGACGCCGTGCAGCACGTACGCGCTGCGCAGCGTGCCCTCGTGGCGGAAGCCCAGCCGCTCGGCGAGCGCGCGCGAGCGCGAGTTGGTGGTGGTGCAGTGCCACGCGATGCGCTCCACCGCCAGCCCGGCGCTCGCGCAGGCGATCAGGACCTCGCTGGCGGCGCGGGCGACGCCGAGGCCCTGTACCGCCGCGGTCGCCCAGCAGCCGAGCTCGACCGCGGCCGCGGGCGGGTCGTGGTGAAGCAGCAGCGCGCCGGCGACGATCGTGGTCCCGTCGAACGCCCCGGCGACGACCACCCGTCCGTCGCGGCCCGTCGCGTACGCCTCCAGCCAGTCGCGGGCGCCCTCCGGCTCCGCGGCGAGATCCGCCCACGGCAGGTGCTCGCGTAGGTGCTCGCGATCCGCCGCCACGTGGCGCGCGAACGCGTCGGCGTCCTCGGGCGTGAGCTGCCGGAGCCGGAGCGGCGCCGGTGCGCGCGTGACGAGCAGCCGGTCGATCAATCCGCCCCGGACGTCCAACGGATCGGCCCGAGCCATCCGCTGCGGCACCACGCTCGCGCGCTCACGGGGTTGCAGCGGGCGACGGCGCCCCCGGGAAGCTCGGCCACGTAGTCGGTGTCGTAGCGGGCGCTCATGCCCGTCACCGGGAAGTCGGTGGAGACCACGTGCGCGCCGCTGGCCAACGCGGCCTCGAGCAGCGACGTGTCCGCGGACTTCACCGTCTCGAGCGGCAGGTCCGCGCGCGTGCGCACGAGGTATCCCTTGCGCACGAGGCCCTGGATCTGGGCCGTGTTCGCGCCGAGGGGATCGTTGCGCTTGATGAACGCGGCGTCCGAGAAGCCGGGACGCGAGTTCGTGAACAGCACGCGGCCCTCCAGGTTCGGCCGCCCTGCCGTGTAGGCGTCGCGGATCGGGCCCGGCTCGTTGTCGAGCAGGAACGCCACCTTGCCACGGCTCGCGGCGAGACGCGGCCAGCCGTGGCGCAGAACGGACTCCTCGAGGGTCCGGCCGCGCCGGATGATGTCGTCTGGCGTGAGCAGGTGGCGCTCGGAGAAGACCGAGCGAATCTCGGCGTCGAGCGCGTCGAGCGCGTCGGCGTTCCACGCGGGCGCGGTCACGCCGCCGGCCGCCACGGCGCGGGAATCGCTCTGCTTGAGCTCGAGCAGGATCAGCAGCGGCACATGATCGCGGTGGGTGGCCGACCAGTCGCGCACCTGGTCCAGGCACGCCACGAAGCGGATGCAGGTGGAGTTGTAGTCGAGGTCGGCGATGTGCAGCACCTTGATCCCCGGCTGCTGCCAGGCCGGATCGGTCAGCGGGCCCAGACCGGCGGCCTGGCGCACGAGCGGATTGGCGTACAGCCCGCCCGCCGGATCTCCGAACAGGTCGAGCTCGAGGCCGCGAACGCCTTGGCGCTCGAACTGCCGGGGCAGCGCCGCGTGGCTGTAGGCGAGAAACCGGTCGTAGTCGCCCGGCGTGTCGATCGCCGCCTCGTAGACGGCCTGCTCGGCCTCGGAGATCTCGCGCTTGTAGGAGTTGTGCGTCCCGATGACCTGGAGCTCGTTGACGCGGACGGGACCGCCTCTGGTCGCGGCGGCGGGCGCCGCCGCGACGAGCACCGCGGCGATCGTCAGGGCGAACAGGGCGAGGCGGAACGGCATGGCGGCGGACCTCCCGAATCGACGACGGCCGCAGTCAACCCCGGCGCGCCCGCCCCCGTGTGGTGTTCCCGTGAACGGCCTCATGGCGCCAGGGTCCATTCATGGTCGGGGTCGTTGGCGACGGCCCACGCGCGCGTCGGGCCGGCCATCACGTTGAGATAGTAGACGGCGTAGCCGGGCGGGGCCGAGACCGTATGGAAGCCGCGCGGCACCAGCACAGTGTCGCGATCGCGCACGGCGAGCGTCTCGTCGAGGCTGCGGTCGGCGGTGTAGACGCGCTGCAGGCCGAAGCCCTGAGACGGGTCGACGCGGAAGTAGTAGGTCTCCTCGAGGCTGGACTCCTCGGGCATCGCGTCGCGGTCGTGCTTGTGGGGCGGGTAGCTCGACCAGTGCCCGGGCGGCGTCTGGACCTCGCAGACGAGCAGCGCGTCGGCGGCCTCGCCACCCATGAGGATCGCGTTGACCGTCCGCTCCTGCGCGCCGTGGCCGCGGGTCTCGGCGACGACGCCGGTCGCCGGGAGCACGCGCGGCTCCGCCCCGCGATCGCCGGGCGCGAAGCAGAGGCCGACCTCTGCCTCGCCGGCGGCGCCCTCGACGGTGAAGCGGGTGCCCGGCGGGAGGTAGGCGGCGTCGGGCGCCCCCGCGAACGGCGTGCCGCGCTCGCCGAGGTCGCGCCAGTCGCCGTGCTCGGAGCGCACGTGCACGTGGCCGGCGACGACGACGACGCAGCACTCGCGCGCGCCCGTGTCGCGCTCGGCGGACTGGCCGCGGACGAGCACGAGCGCCTCGAAGCCGACGTGCGACCAGCCGGCCGACGCCGGCGTGACGGTCGCGACCACGCCGTCGGCGGCAGGCGGCTCAGCGGGGACGATCAGGTCGCTCACGGCGTGGCCTCCCGGCCGTAGGGGTCGTTGATGCGGCGCGCACCGGCGCCGTCGAAGCCGCGCGTTCCTACGCCGGCGAGGCGGCGGGTCATGGCGCGCCCAGGTACGTGCGCTGCTTGGCGCGCGCCTGCTCGTACGCGGCCCGCGCGGCGCGCACCGCGTCATCGCCGCCGACCGCGGCCACCGGCACGTCCCACCAGCTCTCATAGCTCGGCACGCCCGCGTAGCGGTCGACCTCGACGTGCACGACCACCGGGCCGCCGTCCGCCGCCTTGGCCTCCTCGAGCGCGGCGCGGAGCTCGGCGATCGTGCGCGGCCGCAGCACCCGCGCGCCGAGGCTCTCGGCGTTCGCGGCCAGGTCGACCGGCACCGGGTCGTACTCGCGCGCGGGCGCGTCGCCGGCCGGCGTGTCGACCGGCAGGCCGTTCCGGCTCACGCGGTGGTGCGTCCCGTAGCCGGCGCCGCCGACCGAGCGCGAGAGCGCGCCGATCGACGCGTAGCCGTGATTCTGCACGAGCACGATCACCAGCTTGATGCCCTCCGCTACCGCGGTCGGGAGCTCGCCGGGCAGCATCAGGTAGGAGCCGTCGCCGACCATCACGAACACCTCGCGATCGGGCGCCGCGAGCTTGACGCCCATGCCGCCGGGGACCTCGTAGCCCATGCACGAGTAGCCGTACTCGACGTGATAGCCCTTGCCGTCCGGATCGGTCGCGCGCCACAGCTTGTGCAGGTCGCCGGGCATCGAGCCGGCCGCGCAGACGACGACGTCGCGCTCGCCCGCCGCCGCGTTGACGGCGCCGATCACCTCGGCCTGGCTGGGGAGCGGGCCGTGTCCGGCGGCGTAGAGCCGCTCGACCTCCTCTCCCCACGCGGCGGCCTCGCCCGCGGCGCGCTCCTCCCAGGCGCGGTCCACGCGATGGCCGGCGAGCGCGGCGCGCAGCGCGTCGAGCGCGAGCAGCGCGTCGGCCTCCAGCGCGAGGCCGCTCTGCTTGGCCGCGTCGAGGCCGGCGACGTTGACACCGACGAAGCGCACGTCCGGGTCCTGGAACGCCGTCTGCGACGCGGTCGTGAAGTCGCTCCAGCGCGTGCCGACGCCGATCACGAGGTCGGCGTCGCGCGCCAGCCGGTTGGCCGCCGGCGTCCCGGTCGCCCCGACCGCGCCGAGCGCCGACGGGTGCGCGGACGGCAGCGCGCCACGTCCGGCCTGCGTCTCTGCCACCGGGATGCCGGTCGCCTCTGCG
>JBPCNM010000352.1:0-7299 GCA_051001255.1 Solirubrobacteraceae bacterium | reverse complement strand
AACCGGTTCCAGCGGGCGCTCGCAGCAGGCCACGGCGACGCCGACATGGCCGCCTCGCACCTCGCGTCGTAGGCGGCGAGCTGCGGACCCTCTCTCCGAGCCGACGTTCGGCGAGCATCATGGTCGGACTGGTCATCGACCTCGTGTTGTCGGTCGCCGGTCCCGCCGTACCCGCGGCGACGGGCGCGCAAGCCGGCCGCCGCGAATCACGCCGCCTTGAGCAGCTCCTTCGCATGGCGCCGCGCGGCGGCGTCCTCGTCGTCTGCGCCGAGCATGCGGACGAGTTCGCCGACGACCGCGCGGCGCTCCAGCAGCGTGACCGTCGTCCGCGCGGGGTCGGTCGATGTGTCCTTGACGATCGTGAAGTGGCGATCGGCCATCGACGCGATCTGCGGGAGGTGGGTGATGCAGATCACCTGGCGGTCGGAGGCGAGCGTGCGCAGCTGCTCCCCGACCGCACGGGCGGTCTGGCCGCCGATGCCGGCATCGACCTCGTCGAAGACGAGCGTGGCCGGGCCGGCGGCGGCCGCCGCGCTCATCAGCGCCAGCATCACGCGGGAGAGCTCGCCGCCCGACGCGATCTCGCGCAGCGGGCCGGCCGGCACGCCCGGGTTCGGGGCGATCAGGAACTCCACGTCGTCGCCGCCGCTGGGCCCGTAGGCCTCGCGCGGGGTGAGCCGCGCCTCGAAGCTGGCGCCCTCCATCGCCAGCTCGGCGAGCACGTCGACCACCGCACCGGCAAGCCCGGCCGCGGCCTGCGCGCGCGCCGCTCGCAGCCCGGCGGCACGCGAAGCCAGCTCGGCCTGGACCGCCGCCAGCGCCGAGCCCGCCGCCTCGACCGCCTCCTAGGCGCCGGCAAGCTCGTCGCGCCGCGCCCGGCACGCTTCCGCATGCGCCAGCACCGCCGCGATCGTGCCACCGTGCTTGCGCTTGAGCTTCTCGAACAGCGCCAGCCGCTCCTCCACCTCGTCGAGCCGCCCGGGCGGCGCGTCGACCGCCTCGCCGTAGCGGCGCAGCTCCCCGGCGAGGTCGTCGGCTTCCACGGCGAGCGCTTCGACCCGGTCGGTCAGCGCGTCGAGCGCCGGGTCGACCCCGCGCATCGCGTCCAGCGCCCGTGACGCGCCGGCCAGCGCCGACGCCGCGCCCTCGCCGTTCTCGGGCGCCAGCGCCTCGATCCCGCCGGCCGCCGCCAGGCGCAGGCCCTCGAGGTTGCGCAGGCGCTCGCGCTCCGCCGTCAGCCGGACCTCCTCGGTCTCGCTCGGCGCGGCGACGTCGATCTCCTCGATCTCCCACTCGAGCAGGTCGAGCTCGCGATCGCGCGCACCGGCGCGCTCGCGCAGCGCCTCCAGCTGCCCGCGCAACACCCGCTCCCGCGCGTACACCGCCGCGAACTCCTCGCGTCGCAGCGCCTGATCGGAGCCGCAGAAGCCGTCCAGGATCTGCAGCTGCGCGGCGGCCAGCGTGAGCTTGCGGTGCTCGTGCTGCCCGTAGAACGACAGGAGCGTCCCCCCCACGTCGCGCAGGTCACCCGCCGTCGCGCTGCGCCCGTTGAGGTAGGCCCGCGTCCGGCCCTCCGCGCTCACCCGCCGCGCTAGCACGAGCTCCTCGGCGTCGTCGGGGATCCGCTCGCCCAGCTCCGCGCGCAGCCTCCCTGGCAGCTCGAACGTGCCCTCCAAGTAGGCCTCGGCGGCGCCCGGCCGCACGATCCCGGCGCGCGGCTTGCCGCCGAGCAGCAGATCGAGCGCGTGGGCGAGCACGGTCTTGCCCGCGCCCGTCTCCCCGGTGATCACGTTGAGCCCCGGCGCGAGCCGCAGCGCAGCCCGCTCGATCAGCAGCAGGTTCTCGACACGCAGCTCGTCCAGCACGTGTGACGGTGTACCAGCCGGCCCCGACGGACCGGCCGGCGGCGCGGAGGATCGGCACGACGACGGCGCAGTTTCGGCACGCGCCTACCGCGCGAGTCGGCCGAACCGCTCGCGCAGCCGGTGGTAGAAGCTCGCGCCCGGCAGCTGCGCCAGCAGCGCGGTCGCGCGGGCGAACTCCACGTGGATGTCCTCCCCCGGCTGCAGCTCGACCACCGGTCGGCCGTCGACGTGGACCTCGACCGGCTCGTCGCGGGAGCGGTTGTTGATCGTCAGGAGATCGTCGGGCGCGACGACCAGCGAGCGTGCGGTGAGCGAGTGCGGGGCGATGAAGGAGACCACGAACCCCGCCACCCCCCACGCGAGCACCGGCCCGCCGTTGGCGAGGTTGTAGCCCGTCGAGCCCTGCGGGGTGCAGACCACCAGCCCGTCGCAGCGCACGCGGCCGATCTCCTCCCCGGCCAGCGCATAGGCCAGGTCGGCGACGCGGAAGCCAGGCTTGCGGTGCACGGAGATGTCGTTCATCGCCGTCCAGGTGCCCGACGGCCGACCGACCGTGATCCCCGGCAGCTCGAGCGTCTCGAAGTCGCCGGAGAACGCGCGGTCGAAGTCCTCGTCGAGCCCGTCGGGATCGATGGTGGCGAGGAAGCCGACCTCGCCGAAGTTGATGGCGAACACCGGCACGCCGGTGTTCGCGTAGGCGCGCAGGGCGGTGAGGATCGTGCCGTCGCCGCCCATCACCACGCACAGGTCGACGTCGGGCGAGAGCGCCGCGTCGACCTCGACGCGATCCGCCGCTCCCAGCCCGTGCTTGCGCGTCTCCGCGGCGTCGAAGCGCAGCGTGACGCCGGCGCGGCGGGCCGCGGCGACGAGCTTCTCGAGCGCGGCCTCGGTGTCGCGGGTGCGGTGGTGAGTGAGCACGGAGGCGACGCGGGTCACGGCTCCACCTCGCGCGCCGCCGCCGCCAGATCCTCCAGCGCGCCCGCGCGGCCGCCCTCCGCGAGCCACGCGAACGTCTCCCGGTTCCCCGCCGGCCCCGGCAGCCGGGAGGACGCGAAGCCGAGCACGGCGGCGCCCTCCGCGCGGGCGGCGTCCGCGACGGTGGCGATCGCCTCCCTCCGCAGCGCCGGATCGCGCACCACGCCGCCCTTCCCGACCCGCCCGCGGCCCACCTCGAACTGCGGCTTGACCATGACCAGCGCGTCGAAGCGCTCGGCCGTGCAGGCCAGCACCGCGGGCAGGATCTTGGCGAGCGAGATGAAGGACACGTCGGCGACCAGGAGATCGGGCCGGTAGGGCAGCGCAGAAGCGGCGAGCGCGCGCGCGTTGACGCGCTCGACCACGGTCACCCGGGGGTCGTCGCGCAGCGTCATGGCCAGCTCGCCGTAGGCCACGTCGAGCGCGATCACGTGCGCCGCGCCACGCTGCAGCAGGCAGTCCGTGAAGCCGCCGGTCGAGGCGCCCACGTCGAGCACGTGCCGGCCGGCCACGTCCAGGCCCGTCGCATCGAGCGCGTTGTCCAGCTTGGTGCCCCCGCGCGAGACGAACGGCGGCGGCGCGGTCACGTCGAGCTCGACGTCGGCGCCGACGAGCTGCCCCGGCTTCTCCGCCCGCCGCCGACCCGGGCCGACGTGGACGTCGCCCGCGATCACCGCCGCGGCGGCGCGTGAGCGCGACGGGAACAGGCCGCGCTCGGCGAGGAGTGAGTCGAGCCGCTGTAGCTGCCGGCGCACAGGCGGGAGGTTGCCCTGGGAGCTGTTTCGCATCTGATGACGGTCAACCGGACGCCGAGCACCGGCGACCGTTGGGGCCCCACACGGTACCGGCGGTCCCGCGAAACCGCCTCTCGGGCGCGTCTGTTGCGACTTGATCTCGCGGGGCGAGGTCAAGTCGAAAAGGAACGTCTCGCGCGGCGCCCCGCCGACGACTCCCGCTAGACGAACGACCCGCGCGGCTCGAGCACGGCGCTCTGGATCCGCTCGGCGATCCGCTCGGGCGTGAAGCCGACCTCGGCGTGCAGCAGCTTCGGCGCGCCGTGCGTCACATAGCGGTCGGGCAGCCCGACGCGCAGGATGCGCGGAGCCAGGCCGCCGTCGGAGAGCGCCTCCCACACGCCGGTGCCGAAGCCGCCGGCCAGCACGCCCTCCTCGACGGTCACGAGCAGCTCGTGCTCGGCGGCGAGCTGCGCCAGCAGCCCCGTGTCGAGCGGCTTGGCGAAGCGCGCGTCGGCGACCGTCACGTCCAGCCCCCGCCCGGCCAGCAGGTCGGCCGCGCCCAGCGCCTCGCGCACCCCGCTGCCGTAGCCGACGATCGCCACCCGCTCGCCCTCGCGCAGGATCTCCCCCGTGCCGAGCTCGAGCGCCACCGGCACGTCGGGCAGTGCCACGCCGACCGCCTCGCCGCGCGGGTAGCGCAGCCCGACCGGCCCGCCCTCGTGGGCCAGCGCGGTGTGGAGCATGTGCACGAGCATCGCCTCGTCGCGCGGCGCCATGAGCGTCATGTGCGGCAGGCAGCGCAGGTAGGCGATGTCGAACGCGCCGTGGTGCGTCGGGCCGTCGTCGCCGACCAGGCCGGCACGGTCCATCGCCAGCACGACCGGCAGCTGCTGCAGGCAGAGGTCGTGCACGATCTGGTCGTAGGCGCGCTGGAGGAAGGTGGAGTAGATCGCCGCCACGGGGCGCGAGCCCTGGAGCGCGAGCCCGGCCGCGAACAGGAGCGCCTGCTGCTCGGCGATCCCGACGTCGAAGTAGCGCTCGGGCATCGCCTCCTGGAGCAGGTTGAGCCCGGTGCCGGAGTTCATCGCGGCCGTGATGCCGACGACGCGCGCGTCGCGCCGGCACTCGGCGACGAGCGCCTCGCCGAACACCTGCGTGTACTGGGGCGGCGCGGCGGGCTTCGCCGCCGGCTTGGACGGCGCCGGCATCCGCTCGGCGATCGAGTTCGGCTTGGCCGCATGCCACTTCTCCATGCCCTCCAGGCCGCCGTCCTCGGCCGGGGAGAAGCCCTTTCCCTTCACGGTCGCGCAGTGCACGACGACGGGCCGCTCGGCCTCGAACGCGGCGCGCAGCGCGTGGCGCAGCGCCCGCACGTCATGGCCGTCGACGACGCCCATGTAGGCCCAGTCGAGCTCCTCCCAGAACAGGCCGGGCGCCCAGAACGCCTTGATCGACTCCTTGAGCTGCGGGCCGAGCCGCTCGAACGCGGAGCCGATGCCGACCGGAAGCTTGGTGAGCTTCTCCTCCACGCCCTCGCGCGCCCTCCACAGCCCCGGCTCCAGCCGCACGCGGTTGAAGTAGCGCGACAGCGCGCCGACGTTGGGCGCGATCGACATGCCGTTGTCGTTCAGGATCACGACGAGCGGCGTCCCGAGGCCGCCGGCCTGATGGATCGCCTCGAACGCGACCCCGCCGGTCATCGCCCCGTCGCCGATCACGGCGACGACCTTCCCGTCATCGCCGTCGCCGCGCCGCATCGCCTCCTTGATCCCCACCGCGTAGCCGATCGAGGTCGAGGCGTGGCCCGCGCCCATGATGTCGTGCTCGGACTCGTGTACCGCGCAGAACGGGGCGAGGCCGCCGTACTTGCGGATCGTGCCGAGCTGGTCGCGGCGGCCGGTGAGGATCTTGTGCGGGTAGGCCTGGTGACCGACGTCCCAGAGGATCTTGTCGCGCGGCGAGTCCATCAGCGAGTGCAGCGCGACCGCGATCTCGCACGTCCCGAGGTTGGCGCCGAAGTGCCCCCCGATCTCGCCCACGGTGTCGATCAGCAGCTCCCGCACCTCCTGGGCGACCGTGACCAGCTCGTCCTCGGTGAGGCCGTGGAGCTCCTGGGGGCGGTCGATGCGGTCGAGAAGGCTCATGAGGTGCGGGTGGCGATGAAGTCCGTGATCTGCTCGAGCTCGGGGGCACCGGATCCCTGCGTGGCCCGCTTCAGCGCGGCGTGCGCCTTGCGGTGCGAGTCTCCGGCCATGGCGCGCGCCCCGTCGATCCCGTACCGGGTCACGTAGGTGAGCTTGCCGTGGCGTTCGTCCGAGCCACGCGGCTTTCCCAGCGCCGCATCAGTCCCGGTGACGTCGAGGATGTCGTCGACGATCTGGAAGAGCAGGCCCAGTTCAGTTGCGAACGCACGGAAGTCCGAGAGTGTAGGAGATGGGTCGGGGGTTCCCGCCACCAGCAGTACGCACTCCACCGACGCGCCGATCAGCCGGCCGGTCTTGAGCTCGTGCAGGCGCCGCAGGCTCGACTCCTCCGCCTCAGCCGGCCCCTGGACGTCGATGTACTGGCCGCCGACCATGCCGTTGACGCCCGTCGCGTAGGCCAGTTCGCTGACCGCGGCGAGCACGGCGGCGGGCTCGCCGGCCTGCTCGTGGAGCACGAGCCGGAACGCCTCGGCGTAGAGCCCGTCGCCCGCGAGGATCGCCACGTCCTCGCCGTAGCGGACGTGGCAGGTCGGCCGGCCGCGGCGCAGGTCGTCGTCGTCCATCGCCGGCAGGTCGTCGTGGATGAGCGAGTAGGTGTGGATGAGCTCGACCGCGGCGGCGAGCGGGAGCAGGTCGCGCGGATCGCGCCCGATCGCGCTCGCGGTGGCCAGCGCGAGCACGGGGCGGATGCGCTTGCCGCCGGCCAGCAGCGAGTAGCGCATCGCCTCCTCCAGCCCGGCCGCGGCCGGCTCAGTCGAGAAGCGCAGCGCCTCGAGGTGGGCCTCCACCAGCGCGCGCAGGTGGTCGGGGTAGACCGGGACCGCGGATCCGGCGGCGCTGAGTTGCTCCCGCGTGCTCACGATCCCAGGGCGAGCTGCCCCGGCGCCGTGCCGCCGGCTCCGCTCTCCCCCGCCCGCACCCGGCGGTCCAGCTCGGCGCCGGCCTCGGAGGCCAGCCGCGCGCAGTCGTCCACGAGGGCGGCGGCCCGCTCGGGTGCGAGCTCGCCGCCGCGCAGCTCGCTCGCCGCGCGCTCCAGGCGGGTGACGAGCTCGTCGAGGCGCGGGTCAGGCATGGCGCGCGCCATTGTCGCGCACGGCGCGCAGGGCCGCGGCGAGGATGCCGTTGACGAAGCCGGGCGCCTGGGCGGCGCAGAACTCCTTCGCGGTCTCCACGGCCTCCACGATCGCGCCCTCGGGCGGGATCGGCCGGTCGGCCTCGATCAGGTCGGGATGGAGCATCTCGAGCAGCGCGACGCGCATGATCGCCCGTTCGAGCGGGGCGATCCGCTCCAGTGCCCAGCCCTCCGCGTGGCGGGCGATCCGGACGTCGAGCTCCTCCTGGTGGTCGGCGGTGGCGTGCGCCAGCGCGCGGGTGAAGCCGGCGGCGTCGCGCGCGAATGCGTCATGGGGGGGACGGCAGGTCAGCTCGTGTTGGTAGAGCGCGAAGAGGGCGGCGCGGCGCTGGTCGGAGCGGCGGGACATCGGCCGCCGCAGCGTAGCTGGCGCGTCAGGCGGGAGC
>JBPCNM010000351.1:0-5525 GCA_051001255.1 Solirubrobacteraceae bacterium | reverse complement strand
TTGCGACGGCGCGGACGCAGCGGACGTGCGGCGCTCGGGCTCGCCGGGCTGGCCGGCGAGATCGCGGCGCTGGCCCGGCGCCACCGGCCGGCCGTCGTCGTGGCCTCCGGGCTGCGGCCCGTCCTGGCCATCGCCGGCGCGCCGCTCGCCGGTGCCGGCTTCGTGGCGGTCCATCACGATCTCGTGCACGGGCGGATCGGGCTTGCGCTGCGTGCCGCCTCCACCCGCTGTTCGGCCGTAATCGCCACATCGGGAGCGATCGCGCGCGCCGCCGATCCGGCCGGCCGCCGGCTGGGGCGCACGACCGTGATCCATCCCGGCGTCGACCGGTCTCAGTGGGCGCTGCCCGCTCCCCCGCCGGGTCCTCCGCGCGCGCTGTGCCTCGGCGCTCTCGTGCCGTGGAAGCGGGCCGACCTCGCGCTCGAGATCGCCGCCCGCGTGCCCGACTTGGCGCTCGACCTCGCGGGCGCGCCGCTCCCGGGCGACCCGCCCGACTTCGAGGCCGCGCTGCGCGCTCGGGCCGCCCGGCCGGACCTTGCGGGGCGCGTCCGCTTCCTCGGCGCGGTCGCCGACCCGCGGCCGGCGCTGGCTTCGGCGCACTGCCTGCTGCACTGCGCCGATCGGGAGCCGTTCGGCCTCGCGCTGGTCGAGGCGCTCGCAGCCGGCCGGCCCGTGGCAGCGCCTGCCGCGGGCGGGCCGCTGGAGATCGTGGCGCCCGGGTGCGGGCACCTGTACGAGCCGGGCGACGCCGCCGCAGGCGCCGCCGCCGTGCTCGCCGTACTCGCCGACCCGGCGGCGCCGGCGGCCGCGCTCGAGCGGGCGGGAGACTTCGACGCCGCCGCCGCCGCGCGGCGTTTCGCCGAGACCGTGGAGTCCGTCGCCGCGACCCGGGAGGTCCCGGGACGCGGAGGAACTGCTAGGCGGCCTCGCGGAGCGCGATCAGCTCCGGGCGCTGGCTGAGCTTGCGCAGGGCGCGCTCCTCCAGCTGGCGGGCCCGCTCGGTAGAGACGCCGAGCTTCTTGCCGGCCTGCGACAGCGTCTGCGGCTCGTGATCGCCGGCGCCGAAGCGCATCTCGATCACGTTGCGCTCGGGCTCGGGCAGCTCGGCGATCGCGGTCAGGAGCGTCTCGGACTTGAGCTTCTCCTGGACCTCCTCGTCGACCGGCGCCGTCTCGATCGCGAGCAGGTCACCGAACGAGGTGTCGCCGTCGTCGCCGACCGGCTTGTCGAGCGAGACGACCGCGCGATCCGCCTTGCGGATCTCGATCACGTCCGCCAGCGGCAGGTCGGCCGCCTCGGCGATCTCCTCGTCGGTCGGCTCGTGGCCCAGCTTGGTGGTCAGCTCGCGCTCGATCCGGCCCACCTTGCGGGACCGCTGCGCCACGTGGACGGGCAGGCGAATCGTGCGGCTGGTGTTCTCCAGGCCGCGCTGGATCGCCTGGCGGATCCACAGCGTCGCGTACGTCGAGAAGCGGAAGCCCTTGCGCCAGTCGAACTTCTCGACCGCGCGGATCAGGCCGAGCATGCCCTCCTGGATCAGGTCGCCGAGGGCGAGGCCCTGGCCCTGATAGCGGCGCGCGTTGGCCACCACGAGGCGCAGGTTCGAGTTGATCATGCGGTCCTTGGCGGAGAGGTCGCCCTTCTCGATCTGCTTGGCCAGCTCGATCTCCTCCGCCGGCATCAGAAGCGTGAAGCGGCCCGCCTCGCGCAGGAGGAGCTGGAGCGAGTCGAGGGTCGGGTCGACGTCAGCCTGATACTGCTGCTCGGTGTCCTTCTTGGTCGTCGTGTTCTCCATGTATGTCGTGGACATGTGCCTTCTTCGTGTCAGTCTCGGTCTCGGAGCAATACCAACTCTCCAAGTCGGAATTATAGCCAAAAAGTTGCCGCCGCAACTGCCGGCTTCGCTACCCTGCAGGGACTCGCTCGTCGCCCGAAATCGACGACGCACCATCTGCACCATCCCCTGCCGCCGCAACGTCGGTGCCTGCACCGAGCGGCCCACCGGGGAAACTAAACCCTCGCAACCTCGTTAGGTTACGGCCTCAGCGAACTTTTAGGTAGCCCGGTGCAACCGGCTCATCCCGGAGTCCCCGCGTGGCGCCGGGCCGCGCCCCCCGCCAGACCCCGGTAGGCGGAGCGCCCGCCCGACCGCGGTGGCCGTTCGTCGCGCACGGCATCGGCCACGATCTGCTTGAGCACTTCCCGAAACCGCTCGGCGCCGAAACGCTCGGCCGCCGCCCTGCAGGCGCCTGGGTCGATCGAGAGAGGATCGAACGCCCGCACCGCGTCCTCCAGCGCGTCCGGCTCGCAGCGATCGAAGAACGTGCCGGTGACGCCCTCGACCACGCTCTCGCGCACGCCGCCCTCGCCGAGCGCGATCACCGGCCGGCCGGCGGCCAGCGCCTCGACCGCCGCGATCCCGAACTCCTCGGTCGCGGTGACCACCAGCGCCCGCGTCCGGGAGAGCAGGTCGGCGACCCGCTCGTCGCTCACGCGCCCGGTGAACGTCACCGTCGGCCCGGCGATGCGCCGCAGCCGCCGCAGCTCCGGCCCGTCGCCGACGACGACCAGCGGGCGGCCGAGCGCGTTGAACGCCCGCACCGCGACGTCGATCCGCTTGTGGGCCATCATCTCGGCCAGGACCATGTAGTGGTCGCCGACCGGCGCGAGGCGGAAGCGGCCCGTCTCCACCGGTGGATGGAGCACCGTCGACTCGCGCCCGAAGTAGCGGCGCACGCGCGCTGCGGTGAGCCGGGAGTTGGCGACGTAGCGGTCCACGCGCTGGGCGGCGATCCAGTCCCACTGGCGCCAGCGGTTGAGCAGCAGCCGCAGCGCCGGCCGGACCAGCGGGTGGCGCGCACGGAGCGTCGCCTCGCGCTCGGTCCACGCGTAGCGAAACGGGTTGTGGCAGTAGCAGACGTGCACCGCGCCGGGGTCGACCAGCACGCCGTGCGCCCAGGCGCTCGAGGAGGAGATCACGGTGTCGTACCCGCGCAGGTCGAACGACTCGATCGCGTGCGGGTAGAGCGGCAGCAGCGCCCGGAAGGTCCGCGCCGTGGGCCGCGCCCGCTGCAGGAACGAGGTCGCGGGAGCGCGGCCGGCAAAGCGCCCCTCGGTGCCCCGCTCGTCGTAGACCGCGGTGAACACGTCGGCCTCCGGCCATGCCTCGCACATCGTCGCGAACACGCGCTCGGCGCCGCGCAGGTCGAGCAGGAAATCGTGCACGAGGGCGACGCGGGAAGCCACGAGGCGCGAGTCTATGCGTCCAGGGCGATGTGAAGAGCTCCACGGGAGCGCGCGCCGCGAGGAGGGGATCCGGGTGAAGGCTGGGCGAATCGTCGCGCTGACCGCATCGAACGACCCGGCCGCGCGTCCATACACTCGCCGTCCGATGCTCCGCCTGCTCGTCCCGATCGTCCTCGCGCTCCTGCTCGCCGCCCCCGCGGGCGCGGCTGAGCGCCGCGTGCCCCCCGGCTGGCTGGGCGTCGTCGCCGACGGGCCGCTGACCGGGGCCGACGGCGGCGAGTTCGACGGGATGGTCGCGGCGGGCGTCGAGACCGTGCGGACCGGCATCTTCTGGGCGCAGATCCAGCCCTACCGGAGCGCGACCGAGGTGCCGGCTGCCGACGCTGCCCGCTTCCGCGACTCCGACGGCGTCCCGACCGACTTCGCCGGGCTCGACGCCGTCGTGGCCGCCTCCGCCGCGCGCGGGCTGGCGGTCGTGCCCGTCGTGCAGGCGACGCCGGCGTGGGCAGCGCTGCGGCCGGGCGACTTCGGCTCCCCGCCGGCCGACGTGGCGACGTTCCAGCGCTTCCTCGCCGCGCTCGTCGCCCGCTACGGGCCACGAGGCTCGCTGTGGGCCGAGCGGCCGGGGCTGCCTCGCGCGCCGATCCGCGCGTGGCAGATCTGGAACGAGCCGAACATCACGCGCTACTGGTCCGAGCAGCCGTTCGCGAAGTCCTACGTGCGGCTGCTGCGAGCCGCGGATGCGGCGCTGCACGCCGCCGACCGCGGCGCGACCGTCGTGCTCGCCGGGCTGCCCAACGTCAGCTGGAAGGCGCTGAGATCGATCTACGACGCCGGTGGCGGCGGCCACTTCGACGCCGTCGCGCTGCACCCGTACACCGCCAGGCCGGCCGACGTGCTCCGGCTCGCCCGCTATGCGCGGCGCGTGATGCGCAAGCACGGCGACGGTCGACTGCCGATCTGGATCACCGAGCTCTCCTGGCCGGCCGCGAAGGGCAAGGTGCCGCGCCCCGCCGGCTTCGAGGTGACCGACGCCGGCCAGGCCGCGCGGCTCGGCAAGGCACTGAAGCTGCTCGCCGCCGCCCGCAGGCGCCAGCGGATCGAGCGCGTCTTCTGGTACACGTGGCTCTCGACCGAGGCCGGCCCGTCGTCGTTCGCCTGGTCGGGCCTGCGCCGGCTGCGCGACGGCGCGCCCGTCTCCACCCCGGCGCTGGCGACGTTCCGCCGCTGGGCGCGCAGGCTCGAGGGGTGCGCCAAGGCGCAGGCGAACGCCCGCCGCTGCGCGACCTAGAGATTGCCTGGCACTAGGTTCGAGGGCTGCGCCAAGGCGCCGGCGACGCCCGCCGTTGCGCGACCTGAACGGGGCCTGACCCCGTTCACGTTCGCGCCATCACGGCGTCCACGGCGAGTGCCGTCGCGTCCCAGGTGAAGGCGGCCGCCCGGCGCAGGCCGGCCGCGCGCAGGCGGTCGCGCTCGGCCGGGTCGGCGAGGAGGGCGAGCAGGGCGTCGCGGACCGCCTCCCCGTCGGGCGCCACGAGGCGTGCGGCACCGCCGCAGGTGTCGGGCAGCGCGGACGTGTCCGCGGCGAGCACCGGCGTGCCCGCGGCCATCGCCTCCAGCACGGGCAGGCCGAAGCCCTCGTAGTGCGACGGCAGCGCGAACGCCTCGGCGCCGGCGTAGAGGCCGGGCAGCAGCGCATCCGGCACATGGCCGAGCAGCCGCAGCGCGCCGAGGCCGTGCTCGGTGGCAAACTGCGGCCGGTGCCCGCCCGCCACCACGACCTCCAGCCCGTCGCCGGCCAGCGCGCGCGCCGCCGGCACGAGCGCAGCGAGGTTCTTGCGCGCGGTATGGGAGGCCACGCAGAGCACGTAGGGCCGCGTGAGACCGAGCGCCGCGCGTGCCCGCTCTGCGTCCGCGTCCGGCCGGAACGCGCCGTCGACGCCGCCCGCGACGACGCTGACGCGCTCGGGCGCAAGGCCCAGCAGCTCGCCGAGCTCGCGCCGGGAGAACTCCGACACCGTGATGACGCGGCGAGCGCGCCGGGCCAGCAGCGGAAGCAGCCGCTGCTGCCAGGCGGCGTAGGCGCGCGAGTACCACCCGGGATGGCGAAGCGGAGCGGCGTCGTGGAGCACGACGACGGTGCGGGGGAAGGCGACCGGCGCGACGTTGGCCGGGCACAGCAGCGCCCGCGCGCCGAGCCGGGCGGCGCGCAGCGGCAGCACGCCCTGCTCCCACGCGTGCCCGGCCCGGTGCACGAGGCTCGCCGGCGGCTGCAGCAC
>JBPCNM010000350.1:0-3078 GCA_051001255.1 Solirubrobacteraceae bacterium | reverse complement strand
GCCCGTGACTGTCGCGAATCCACCGAAGGCGCCGCAGGTGCCGGCGGTCAGCGTCGCCGTGGCGCGCTGAAGGACACCCGAGGTCGTGTTGAGGCCCGAGCCGCCGTCGGTGCCGGCCGCGAACGTCACGGTCAGCGACGGCGAGGCGTCGTCTCCGTTGACGTAGCTGACGCTGCCCCCTGCGGGCAGCGTGCTGTCGCGGACCGCGTTGAAGCCGGCGGTGGCGGTCAGCGACGCGTTGTTGGTGGCGATCGCGTTCTGGGCGCCCACCGGCGCGTTGGGGCCCGCGCTCCATGCGTACGTCTGCACGCCGGTCGAGCCCGAGGGCGCCGTCCAGCCGCTGCCGAGGTTCGGCATGGAGTAGGAGGCGATCCCCGACCCGCCGTCGACCGCGGTCGCGGCGGCGGTGAACGAGCCACTGACGGCGGGGCGGTAGTAGACGGTCGCCCCGCTGCCGGTCCAGTAGGCGTTGGTCAGCGCCGAGAACGCGAACGTCGGGCCGGTCGGCGGGGTCGTGTCGACCTTGATGTCGCCGCTCGTACCGGTCGCCTGATTGCCCACCCGGTCGGAGACGACGTACCGGTAGCGGTGGCACGCGTCGTCGGCGACGCTGTCGGCCACCGGGAAGGCCGGGTCGTCGGCGCCGACCTGCGAGAAGCCGCCGTAGGCCCCACAGGTTCCGCCGGTCAGCGTGGCCGAGGCGCGCAGCAGCTGTGCGCCTGTCGCGACGCCCGAGCATGCGTCGGTCACCGCGGACGCGGAGGCTCCCCGGGCAAAGCAACCAAAACCCCGCGGAACGGCGAGCCTTGTGTCCTTCATCGGCACATCCCCGTAACTGGAGTGCGCCGCTCGAGTCGAGTGGGTCAAGCCCGGCGAGGCGAAGGCCTCCGGCCGGGGCAGGTGACCCGGCATCCGGTCAGCACGCGGACCGGACGACCCGTGGAGCTAGCCCTTCGGCGCCGAGAGCGTGAGTTGGGTGATCGCCACCTGGTTCTCGTCCGGAGGCAGCGCCGTGATCCAGACGAGGTAGTAGCGGTAGCGGCGGTCGCCGGTGTCGAGCTTGAACGTCTGCTTGGACTTCTCCACCGTGCCGCCGCCGATCCGCGTCCAGGCGTCGCTCGGCCACGTGTCCGACGGCCTGGAGCTCGCCGCGTAGAGCTCCATCTCCCAGCCGGGGGTGGGCGTCTGGATCTCCAGCGAGCGCCCGTTGACCGACGGCTCCGCGTCGACGTAGAGGCCGACGCCGGGCTCGCCGGTCGGCTTGTTGAGCGTGTTGCCCTTGTACCCCTCCGTGGTCCACTGCGTGTCGGAGTCCTGGTCGACCGCCAGCGGCGCCTCGTCGGAGTGCTCCTCCTCGTCGCCGAGCGGGTCGTAGTCGTTGGCGGAGGTGCGCTTGACCGAGACGATCTGCTCGCCCGGCGGCGGCACGGTCGTGCCGGGCCCGGTGCCGCTCTGGGTGCGGTCGACGCCCTCCCTGAGCAGGAGGTAGACGACCCCGCCCGCGACGGCGAGCATCAGCACCAGCAGCACGACGGGCACGCGCAGCCGCAGCCTCAGCGGCAGCCGGCGGCGCGTGTCGGCCGGCAGCGTCCGCAGCACGGCCGTCGCCTCGCCGGTCGACGTGCCAGTCCGCGCCGCCTCGGCGGCGAGCGCATCCTCGAGGTCGACCTCGAGCACGGCCGCGTCCGGGTGGCGCTGCCCCAGGTCCTTGTCGGTCATCCGGTCGAGCACGGCGGCGAGCCGGGCGGAGACCTCGGGTCGCACGGTCTGCACGTCGGGGAGGTCCTCGCGCACGTGCTTCATCGCCACGGAGACCTGGTTCTCGCCGTGGAAGGGGACGTCGCCGGTGAGCATCTCGTAGAGCACGACGCCCAGCGAGTAGATGTCGGACTGCCCGTCCACGTCGTGGCCGAGCGCCTGCTCGGGCGAGACGTAGTCGGTCGTGCCGAGCACGCGCCCGTCCGCCGTCAGCCCTTCCTCCTCGAGCGAGCGGGCGATGCCGAAGTCGGTCACCTTGGCCGAGCCCTCCTCGTCGACCAGCACGTTCTGGGGCTTGATGTCGCGGTGCACGATCGCGCCCGCGTGCGCGGCGCCCAGCGCGCGGGCGATCTCGATCGCGTAGGCGATCGCCTCGTCGATCGGCAGCCGGCCCATCCGGCGGATCCGGTCCTTGAGCGTCTCGCCCTCTACGTACTCGAGCACGATGTAGGGGCGGCCGTCCTCCTCGCCCGCGTCGATCACGCCGACGATGTGCGGGTGGCTGAGCTGGGCGACCGAGCGCGCCTCGCGGCGGAAGCGCTCGAGCTGGTCGGAGTCCGAGGCGATCTCCCGGTGCATGAGCTTCACGGCCACCCTGCGCTCGAGCGTGGTGTCGAAGGCGCGATAGACCGTCGACATCCCCCCGGCGCCGATCTGGGCGTCCAGGCGGTAGCGGCCGTTGAGGCACATGCCGACCAGCGTGCTCATAGGGTCACTCGTATTGTGGCCGATGTGGGAACGGTCTCCATCTCCTACGTCACGGACCCCTTCTGCCCGTGGTCCTGGGGGGCTGAGCCGTCGTGGCGGCGCCTGCAGGCTGAGTTCGGCGACCAGGTGTCGATCACCTACGTGATCTCCGGCATGGGCGGCGCCCAACCGGACCCGCTCGAGTGGCTCGAGGCGGCGGCAGCCAGCGGCATGCCGGCCGACGCGCGCGGAGTGATGCGCAAGCCCCCGGCCTCCACGAACCCGGCCGGCCTGGCCGTGAAGGCGGTGGCGGAGCAGGCCGACCCCGGGCCGTTCCTGCGCCGGCTGCGCGAGGCGATCTTCGTGGAGCGCCGGCGCGCGGACCGCGGCGACGCGCTGCTCGACCTGGCGCGCGAGACCTCACCGGCGCTGGACCTCGACGCATTGAAGGTCGCGTTCGGCTCCCACGGCCCCGTCGAAGCGCTCGGCGCGGACTTCGAGCGGGCGGCCGGGCAGCCGCGGCCGTCGCTGCGGATCGGGGCGGCGACCGTCGACGGCCGGGTGCCGTACGCCGAGTGGCGCGCGGGGGTGCTGGCCGCCGGCGGCACGCCGCAGGGCGCCGCTCGCGACCCC
>JBPCNM010000349.1:0-3484 GCA_051001255.1 Solirubrobacteraceae bacterium | reverse complement strand
CGCTCCCGGTCAGCTCGCCGGACAGGCGACCGGGGTGCGGCTGCCATGGGCTACGCAGCGGTCCGTGCGCCGCGGCGGGTCGCCGCGGCGGATCCGGAAGCGCGTGTACTTGCCGTAGGTGCTCGGCTGGGTGATGAACACCTCCAGCACCACACCCGCCCCCAGGACGCGGCGCAGCTCGCGGATGCGCCCGGAGCCACGGCGGCGGCGCACGTTCCACGGGCAGCCCGGCCCGGCACAGCGCACCCGGACGGTCGCGGCGCGGGGCGCGCGGACCGAGAGCAGGCGGATCCTCGTCTTCGAGCCGACGACGCTCCCGGCCAGCCGGACGCGGGTGGAGTCGGCGATGCGCCTCAGCACCGGCGATGCCGCGGCGGAGCTCGGCTCAGCAGGCGCGCTGGGCGGTGTACTCGGGCCGGCGGGCGGTGGGGACGTCGCCACCGGGGGCGCGGGAGGCGGCGCGGGCGCGGATGCAGATGCGGGGCTCGGGTCCACCGAACCGAAGACGTTGACCGACCAGATCGAGAAGCCCCACTGGGTCGCGCGCCGGACGCCGGTGAGACGGACGTACCGCGCGCTGCGAGCCGCGAAGGCGGACTGCACGACCACGTGATCGCGCTCGAGCTTTCCCGGCAGCGAGCCTTCCTCGGCGACCGAGAAGCTCACCCCGTCCAGCGACGTGCTGACCCGGTAGCGCGCGGGATAGGCGGTCTGCCAGTCCACCGTCACCGTGTCGACGAGCCGCGCGCCGCCGAGGTCCACCTGCCAGAACTGGCCGTCGGCGAACGCCGATCCCAGCGCGTGTCGGCGCGTCCGTCGTTCGCCCTGCCCGGAGTGCAGACCCGGAACGCGCACGTCCCGCCGCGCTGGTCCTCGACGGTCGAGGCGGAGGCCGGACGTCCGAGCGCCTTGTCCTCGCGCGCCACCTGCGCGGCGGCCAGGTCGACCACGACCAGCGCCCCGAGCAGCCACAGCGCCGCGAAGAGCACCGCGGCGCGGCGGCGAGCGGGCGATGTCGGGTTGCTCATCTCGATCTCCAGGCGCGCGAGCCGCCGGACCGCCCGGCGACGCAGGCAAGGTAGCGCCTGCCGCACGCCAGGAAAGGGTGTGTCGGACAGCAGACGCTACGCGCCCGGCGCGAGCGAGCTCGCCTGGCAGGCGAAGCTGCGCTACTTGATCTCGACGGAGGCGCCGGCCTCCTCGAGCTCGGCCTTCAGCTTGTCGGCCTCGTCGCGCTCCACGCCCTCCTTGATGGCCTTGGGTGCCTCGTCGACGACGGCCTTGGCCTCCTTGAGGCCAAGGCCGGTGGCCGCGCGCACGACCTTGATGACCTGGATCTTCCGCTCGCCGGCGCCGGTGAGGACGACGTCGAACGCTGTCTGCTCCTCGGGGGCTTCAGCGGCCTCGCCGCCGCCGCCGTCGCCGGCCGGCGCAGCCGCCGCGACGGCCGCCGCGGACACGCCGAACTCCTCTTCGAGCGCCTTGATGCGCTCGGAGAGCTCGAGCACGGAGATGCCCTTGAGCTCCTCGATCCAATCCTGGGTGCTGGTAGCCATAGTCCTTAGTCCTCCTGGGTCTCAGTCTGTTCTGGGGCGGGCACGGGGGCGTCGCCCACCAGGCCCCGGTCGGCCATCTGCTGCAACTGGCGGGCGAGGCCGCCGACGAGGCCGCCCATCGCGCTCGCCAGGCCGGTGAGCGGCGAGGCGACCATGCCCACGAGGCGTCCGTAGAGGACCTCGCGGGTAGGCAGCTTGGCGATCGCGTCGATCTGGTCGGCGCTCAGGACGTCGCCGTTCATCCAGCCACCCTTGAAGGCGAGCAGGCCGGAGGTGCGGCGGAAGTCCGACAGCGTCTTGGCGGCCGTCGCGGCGTCGCCTTTGACGAACACGAGCGCGGTCGGGCCCTGGAGAAAGGGCTTCAGCGCCTCGGCGCCGGCATCGTCGGCGGCACGCTCGGTCAGCGTGTTCTTGACGACGCGGAAGCGCGTCTCGGCAGCGCGCAGCCTGGTGCGCAGCTCGGCGGCCTGCGGCACGGACGTGCCGCGATAGTCCACGGCGTATACGGCGTCCGCCTCGCGGAGCTGGCCGGCCACCTCTTCGATGACCGCGGCTTTCTGATCTCGGTTCAAACTGCTCTCCTGTCCCGGTCTTACGCATTGCCGGAGGTCTTTGGAGAAGCGGAGTATGCGGAATAGGGTGTTTCGCCTGCCAGGCAACGCTTCGCGGTTGCCTTCGGCGACGTTACCCAGCCACAGCCTCCGCTTCGGCGCGAGTGCGCGACGGATCCACCTTGACGCCGGGCCCCTGCGTGGAGGCCATGACGATGGTGCGCAGGTACTTGCCCTTCGCCGCGGACGGCTTGGCGCGGTGCAGCTCGTCGATGACGGCCTGGTAGTTCGCCAGGAGCTGCTCGTCCGGGAACGAGGTCTTGCCGACGGTCATGTGCACGATCGCGGTGCGATCGGTGCGGTACTCGACCTTGCCGGCCTTGGACTCCTCCACGGCCTTGCGCACGTCCATCGTGACGGTGCCCACCTTGGGGTTCGGCATCTTGCCCTGCGGGCCGAGGATGCGGCCGAGGCGGCCGACGACGGGCATCATGTCCGGAGTCGCGATCGCGACGTCGAAGTCGGTGAAGCCCTCGTTCTGGATGCGCTCGGCGAGGTCCTCGGCGCCCACGATGTCGGCGCCGGCCTCCTCGGCGTCCTTCGCCTTCTCGCCACGGGCGAAGACGGCGATCTTGACCTCCTTGCCGAGGCCGTGCGGCAGCGCGATCGTGCCGCGCAGCTGCTCGTCGGCGTGGCGGACGTTCAGGCCGGTGCGCACGTGGATCTCGACGGACTCGTCGAACTTCGCGCGCGTGAGCTCCTTGACGAGCGCGACGGCCTCCGACGGGGTGTACTCGTGGCTGCGGTCCACCTTCTCGCGTGCGTCCTTGTAGGACTTGCCGCGGGCGCTCATTGGACCACCTCGACGCCCATCGAGCGGGCGGTGCCGGCGATGATCTTGGCCGCCTGGTCGACGTCGTGCGCGTTGAGGTCTGAGAGCTTCTGCTCGGCGATCGCCCGCACCTGGTCGTTCGTGATCGTGCCGACCTTGTTGCGGTTCGGCTCACCCGAGCCCTTCTCGATGCCGATCGCCTGGCGGATCAGGACCGCGGCCGGCGGCGTCTTGGTGACGAACGTGAACGACCGGTCCTCGTAGACGGTGATGACCACGGGGATCGTCGTGCCCATGTCGTTCGCCGTCTGGGCGTTGAACGCCTTGACGAACTCCATGATGTTGATGCCGTGCTGGCCGAGGGCAGGGCCCACGGGCGGCGCCGGGGAGGCCTGGCCTCCGGGCGCCTGGAGCTTGATGGTTGTCAGGATCTTTTTTGCCATGGCTTAGATCTTCTTGACCTGATCGTAGCCGACCTCGACCGGGGTCTCCCGGCCGAAGATGGACACGAGGACCTTGAGCTTGGCGGCATCTTCGTTGATCTC
>JBPCNM010000348.1:0-13282 GCA_051001255.1 Solirubrobacteraceae bacterium | reverse complement strand
AGCCGCCAGGAAGTCCCCGCATGAGGCACCTGCTCTCGATCGAGGACCTCGATCGCCCCGGCATCGAGCGCATCCTCGACCGCGCGAAGTCGTTCACCGAGGTCTCCGAGCGCGAGGTCAAGAAGGTGCCCGCCCTGCGCGGCCGGCGGGTGCTCAACCTGTTCTACGAGGCGTCGACGCGGACGCGCTCGAGCTTCGAGCTGGCGGCCAAGACGCTCAGCGCCGAGGTGATCAACTTCGTCTCGTCCGGATCGAGCGTGGAGAAGGGCGAATCGCTCAAGGACACCGTCCAGACGCTGTCGGCGTACCGCCCGGACCTGATCGTCGTGCGCACCCCGCACGTCGGCGCCGCCGAGCTGGTCGCCCGCTGGAGCCCGGCCGCGGTCGTCAACGCCGGCGACGGCAAGCACGAGCACCCGACGCAGGCGCTGCTGGACGTCTACACGCTGCGCGAGCGGCTCGGGGCGCTCGACGGGCTCAACATCTGGATCGTCGGGGACGTCATGCACTCGCGCGTCGCGCGCTCGAACATCCAGGCGTTCACCATGCTCGGCGCCCGGGTGACCGTGTGCGGCCCGCCGACGCTGATCCCGCGCGGGATGGAGGCGCTGGGCTGTGAGGTCCGCTACACGCTCGACGACCTGGAGGAGGCCGACGTCGTCTACGCGCTGCGGATGCAGTCAGAGCGCATGACGGAGTCCTTCGTCCCGAGCCTGCGCGAGTACGCGGCGCGCTACCAGATCGACGGCCGCCGGCTGGGCTCCCGCCAGGTGCTGATGCACCCCGGCCCGGTCAACCGCGGCGTCGAGCTCTCCGCCGAGGTGATCGACTCCCCGCAGGCGGTGATCGGCCAGCAGGTCGCGGCCGGCGTCGTCGTGCGCATGGCGGTCCTGTACGAGCTGCTCGCCGGACGCACCGCGCCGGACCGTCAGCTGGTGACGGCATGAACCCCGCTCCAGCCCCGTTCGAGCGCGGGACGCCGCCGCTCGTGCAGCGCGAGCAGCCGCCGGCCGACCTGCTGATCCGCGCCGCCCACGTGCTCGACCCCCGCACCGGAATCGACGCCCCGCACGACGTGCTGGTACGCGGCGGTGCGATCGCCGAGCTGGCCGCGCCGGGCACGCTCGACGCGCCGGAGGGCGCCGAGCTGCTCGACGGCGAGGCCCGGCACCTCTTTCCCGGGTTCGTGGACCCCCACGTGCACCTGCGCGTCCCCGGCCAGGAGCACAAGGAGGACCTCGACTCCGGCACCCGCGCCGCCGCGGCCGGCGGCTTCGTCGCGGTCGTGGCGATGCCCAACACCGACCCGGTGGTCGACGACGCGACCGTCCTGCGCTCGCTGCGCGAGGCGGCGCGCCACGAGGCGCGCATCCCGGTCGGCTTCCTGGCGTCGATCACGCGCGGCCTCGACGGCGCGGCGCTGACCGAGATGGCCGAGCTCGCGGGCGCCGGCGCGCTGGGGTTCACCGACGACGGCAAGCCCGTGCACCGCGCGTCGATCCTGCGCAAGGCGCTGCAGTACCAGCGGCTGTGCGGCGGGGTGCTCGCGCTGCACGAGGAGGACCCGAGCCTGTCGGGCGCCGGCGTGATGCACGAGGGCGAGATCTCCGCGCGGCTCGGGCTCGCGGGCATCCCGTCGATCTCGGAGTCGACGATGATCGCCCGCGACGCGGCGATCGCCGGCTACGAGGACGGCCGGATCCACATCCAGCACCTGTCCGCGCGCGAGTCGGTCGCGGCGGTCGCCGAGGCTAAGGCGCGCGGCGTGCGGATCAGCGCCGAGGCGTCGCCGCACCATCTGACGCTCACCCACGACGCGATCCTCCGGGCACCGACCGCCCAAGCCGGCCGAGGCGGTTGGTCGGGGCTCGACACGCGGCTGAAGATGAACCCGCCGCTGCGATCAGACGACGACCGGCGCGCGCTGATCGAGGGCCTGCGCGACGGCACGATCGACTGCATCGCCACCGACCACGCGCCGCACGCGCGAGAGGAGAAGGAGGTCCCGTTCGAGCAGGCGCCGATGGGGACCACGGGGCTGGAGACGGCGTTCGCCGCGCTCTACACGGAGCTGGTCGCGCCGGGCGTGCTCCCGCTCGCCCTGCTGGTCGCCAAGCTGTCGGACGGCGCGGCGTTGATGGGGCTGACGCCGCCCCGTATCGCCGTCGGCGAGCCCGCGGGGATGTGCCTGATCGACCTCGCGGCGCAGTGGCAGGTGGGCGAGGCCGGCTACGAGTCGCGCGCGGAGAACTGCTGCTTCGCCGGACGCACGCTGCGCGGGCGCGTGCTCGCGACGGTGGCGGCGGGCTCGGTGGTCTACCGGGAGCGGGCGTTCGCCCTGAGCGCGGCGTGACCACCCAACGGACAACGTCTGCGGGCACAGGTGCGTACGTCCTGCTCGAGGACGGCACCCGCTTCGACGGGGAGGCGTGCGGCGCGCCCGGGCATGCCGTCGGCGAGGTCGTGTTCACGACCGGCATGTCGGGCTACCAGGAGTGCATGACCGACCCGTCGTTCCACGCGCAGCTCATCACGTTCACCGCCCCGATGGTCGGCAACTACGGGGTCAGCCAGGCCGCGACGGAGTCTGACCGGATCCACGCGCGCGCGGCGATCATGCGGGAGGCGGTCAACGCGCAGGACGCGCCGAGCGCCGAGCGCGGCTGGCTGGACTGGCTGCTCGACGGCGGCGTGCCGGGCATCACCGGCGTCGACACGCGGACGCTCGTGCGCCACATCCGCGACGCGGGCGCGATGCTCGGCGGCGTCTTCCCCGGCGCCGTGGGGGAGGACGAGGCGCGTGCGCTGATCGCCGCCGAGCCGCCGATGACCGGCCGCGACCTCGCGCGCGAAGTGACGCCGCGGGAGCCGTCGATCGTGCGCGGTGACGGCTCAGGGCCGCACGTCATCGCGCTCGACACCGGGATCAAGCGCTCGATCGTGCGCAACTTCGTCGTCCGCGGCGCGACGCTCGAGCTGCTGCCGTGCACGACGCCGGCCGCGGAGGTGTTCGCGCGCCGCGCGGACGCCATCTTCCTCGTGCCGGGGCCGGGCGACCCGGCGGCGCTCGGATACCTGGTCGACACGGTGCGCCAGGCGATCGGGCGGATGCCGGTGTTCGGAATCTGCCTCGGCCATCAGATCCTCTCCCAGGCGGTCGGGTTGGAGACGTTCAAGCTTCCGTTCGGCCACCGCGGCGGGAACCATCCCGTCAAGGACCTGCGCACGGGCCGGATCGCGATCACCGCGCAGAACCACGGCTTCGCGGTGCGCGGGGAGGCGGGCCAGCGGCTGCAGTCCGACTTCGGTGAGGCGGAGCTAACCCACGTGAACCTCTACGACGGCACGATCGAGGGCATCCGGCTGCTCGACGTGCCCGCCGGCTGCGTGCAGTTTCACCCGGAAGCCGGGCCGGGGCCGCACGACTCCGTCGGGCTGTTCGACGAGTTCATCGCCGAGATCCAAAATGCCCGCCCGGAAGGCGGGCTACGCCGTCAGTACGCGGTCCGGACGACCCGCGGAGCTAACCCCGATGCCTAGAAGAGATGACCTCCACAAGATCCTCGTGCTCGGCTCGGGCCCGATCGTGATCGGCCAGGCCGCCGAGTTCGACTACTCCGGCGCGCAGGCCTGCAAGGTGCTGCTGGAGGAGGGCTACGAGGTGGTGCTCGTGAACTCCAACCCGGCGACGATCATGACCGACCCGGAGTTCGCCACTGCGACCTACGTCGAGCCGCTGGCCCCCGACGTCGTGGCGCAGGTGATCGAGCGCGAGCGCCCGGATGCGTTGCTGCCGACGCTCGGCGGCCAGACGGCGCTCAACCTCGCCAAGGCGCTGCACGAGGACGGCACGCTGGAGCGCTTCGGCGTCGAGCTGATCGGCGCCGACTACGACGCGATCAACCGTGCCGAGGATCGCGAGCTGTTCGACGCGACGATGCGCGCGGCCGGCCTGCGCACCGTGCGCCATCGGATCGCCACGAGCGTGGAGCAGGCGCTCGGGGCGCTCGCTGAGTTGGGGCTTCCGCTGATCATCCGCCCCGCGTTCACGCTCGGCGGCCGCGGCGGCGGGATTGCCCGCAGCGAGCCCGAGCTCGAGCGGATCGTCGCCCAGGGCCTCGCCGCGTCGCCGATCGGCCAGGTGCTGATCGACGAGTCCGTGCTCGGCTGGGGCGAGTTCGAGCTCGAGGTCATGCGCGACGGCGCGGACAACGTGGTGATCGTCTGCTCGATCGAGAACGTCGATCCGATGGGCGTCCACACCGGCGACTCGGTCACCGTCGCGCCGCAGATGTCGCTGACCGACCGCCAGTACCAGACGTTGCGCGACCAGGCGATCGCCGTGATCCGCGCCGTCGGAGTCGCGACCGGCGGCTCCAACGTCCAGTTCGCGGTCAACCCGGCGAGCGACGAGATCGTCGTGATCGAGATGAACCCGCGCGTCTCGCGCTCGTCGGCGCTGGCGTCCAAGGCGACCGGCTTCCCGATCGCGAAGATCGCCGCGCGCCTCGCGGTCGGCTACCGGCTCGACGAGATCCCCAACGACATCACCCGCAAGACGCCGGCCTCGTTCGAGCCGGCGATCGACTACGTGGTCGTCAAGTGGCCGCGCTTCGCGTTCGAGAAGTTCCCGGGCGTCGACGCGCGCCTCTCCACCCACATGAAGTCGGTCGGCGAGGTGATGGCGATCGGTCGCACGTTCAAGCAGGCGTTCGTCAAGGCGATGCGCTCGCGCGAGCTCGACGCGCCGGTCGAGCGCTCCGGCGACCTGCTGGAGCGGCTGGGGACGCCCGGTGCGGATCGCTACGATCTGGTGCTGGAGGCCTTCGGGCGGGGCGCGTCCGCGGAGGAGGTGCACGCGCGCACGGCGATCGGCCCGTGGTTCCTGCGCGAGCTGCGGGAGCTCGCGCTCGCGCCCGAGGCGGTCGAGTCCGGCGTGCGCACCTACCGCGCCGTCGACACCTGCGCCGCCGAGTTCGCGGCCGAGACGCCGTACTTCTACTCCGCATGGGAGCGGGCCGGCCGGGACGGCGTCATGCACGAGGTTCCGCGCGGCGACCGGAGGAGCGTGATGATCCTCGGCTCGGGCCCGAACCGGATCGGCCAGGGGATCGAGTTCGACTACTGCTGCGTGCATGCCGCGATGACCGTGCGCGAGTCGGGTCGCGACGCGGTGATGGTCAACTGCAACCCGGAGACGGTCTCGACCGACTACGACACGTCGGACCGGCTGTACTTCGAGCCGCTGACGCTCGAGGACGTACTCGCGATCGTCGAGGTCGAGCAGCCCGAGGGCGTGATCGTGCAGTTCGGCGGCCAGACGCCGCTCAAGCTCGCGGCGGGCTTGGAGGCGGCGGGCGTGCCGCTGCTCGGCACGTCACCGGAGGCGATCGACCTCGCCGAGGACCGCGGCCGCTTCGGCGCGGTGCTCGAGCGGCTGGGCCTGGCAGCGCCGCCTTACGCGACCGCGCGCGGGCCCGAGGCGGCGCTGGCGGCGGCGCCGGGCGTCGGCTTCCCGCTGCTCGTGCGCCCGAGCTACGTGCTCGGCGGGCGGGCGATGGAGCTCGTCTACTCCACCGACGCGCTGGCCGACTACCTGCAGCGCACCGGAGTATTCGAAGGGGCCTCGCACGTCCGCTCCGCTCCGGCGTTCGGCCACGGTACGGAGGAGATCTTCCTCGACCGCTTCCTGGAGAACGCGATCGAGGTCGACGTCGACGCGATCTGCGACGGCGAGGACGTGTGGATCGGCGGGATCATGCAGCACGTCGAGGAGGCCGGCATCCACTCCGGCGACTCCGCCTGTGTGCTCCCTCCGCACTCGCTCGGGGCCGAGATGCTGCACGAGATCCGCGTGGCGACGACGGCGCTGGCGCTCGAGCTCGGCGTGATCGGGCTGATGAACGTGCAGTACGGCGTGTTCGGCGACGCGCTCTACGTGATCGAGGCCAACCCGCGCGCGTCGCGCACGGTCCCGTTCGTGTCCAAGGCGACCGGGTTCCCGCTGGCAAAGCTCGCGTGCCGGGTGATGCTCGGCGAGAAGCTGGCGGGCATGGGCCTGCCCGACGCCGGTGGGTGGGTCGGGCTCGACCACGTGTCGGTCAAGGAGGCGGTACTGCCGTTCGACCGGTTCGCGGGCGCCGACGCGCTGCTCGGACCGGAGATGCGCTCGACGGGCGAGGTGATGGGCGTGGCGCCGGACTTCCCGGCGGCGTTCGCGAAGGCGCAGGCGGCGGCGGGCGCGCGGCTGCCGCAGTCGGGCACCGTATTCCTGACCGTGACCGACTCCGACAAGTCGGCGATCGGAGCGGTGGCCGCGCAGCTGCACGACCTCGGCTTCTCGATCGCGGCGACGGGCGGCACGGCGGGCGCGATCGCGCGCATGGGCATCCCGGTCGAGCGGCTCAACAAGCTGAGCCAAGGCTCGCCGCACGTGGTCGACAAGATCGACGGCGGCGACGTCGTGCTCGTCATCAACACTCCGACCGGCACGGCGGCGCGCTCGGACGGCTACGAGATCCGCCGCGCGGCGATCGCCCGCGGCGTCCCGTGCATCACCACGATCGCGGGCGGGATGGCCGCGGCCCGCGCGATCGCGTCGGCGCGCCACGGCGGCCCGGCGGTCCGCTCGCTGCAGGAGATCCACCGGGCGAGCGGCGCGGGCGCCGAGGCGGTCCCCTCGTGAGCGCGACCGCTGCCCTCTCGGCTGCGGCCGTCGCCGGCGGCAGGCGTTCCGACGCGCGCACGCTCGCGCCGTTCGGGCGGCGCCGCCTTGCCGTCGTCGGGCGGCGCGCGTACGGCGCCTACCTCGTGCTCTCCGTGGCCGACCCGGACGGGCCGGCACCGGATCCCGGCCAGTTCGCGATGCTCGCGGCCGCCGAGCGCTGGGGCGGCGGAGCTGATGAGCGGCCGTTCCTGCCACGGGCGTTCTCGGTCGCGCGGCGGCACGCGGACGGGACGCTCGACTTCGTGCTCGAGGAGGTCGGGCCGGGGACCGAGCGGCTCGCCGAGCTCGACGCGGGCGACGAGATCTGGCTCCTCGGGCCGCTGGGGCGGGGCTTCACGCCGCCATCCGGCGCACCCGCCCGCCGGCCGGTCCTCGTCGGCGGCGGCGTCGGCATCGCGCCGCTGATGATCTGGCAGGACGCGCTGGGCGCGTCGCCACCTCCGCCGGCGGCCTCGGCCGGCGCCTCGCCGGCGGCGGCGTCACCTCGAGTCCTGCTCGGCTTCCGCGACGCCGCCCACGCCGAGGGCGCCGCGCTCCTGCGCGACGCACAGGTCGCGACCGACGACGGCTCGGTCGGGCACCACGGCCTCGTCACCGACCTGCTCGCCGCGGAGCTGGCCTGCGAGGCTGGCTTCGAGGTCTATGCGTGCGGCCCGGAGCCGATGCTCGAAGCGGTCCGCGCATTGTGCGCGGAGCACGATGTCCCCGCGCAGCTTGCGCTCGAGGCCGGCATGGCGTGCGGTTACGGCGCTTGCTTCGGCTGCGTCGTCCCGACCCGCGACGGCTACGTGCGCCTCTGCGTCGACGGCCCGGTCCTGGACGCCGCCGCCTTGGAGGTGATCAGTTGAGTTTCGCCCTGCGGTCCTCGCAAGCTCGGACCTCCAAAGAGGACGGTTTCGCCCTTCGGTCCTCGCAAGCTCGGACCTCCGGTCGACGTTACTTTTGCGGCATCGAGCTCGCCCACCCGATCGTCAACGGCTCGGGCACGTTCGACGCGATCGCCGCCCGCAGGGCGTTCGGCGACGCGCTGCTCGACGAGTTTCCGTTCGCCGCGTTCGTCTCCAAGACGGTCACGCTGGCGCCGCGCCGCGGCAACCCGCCGCCGCGGCTGTGGGAGCTGGGCGCCGGCATGATCAACTCGATCGGGCTGCCCAACAAGGGCCTCGACCGCTTCCTCGCGGAGGACCTGCCCGCGCTGGCCGAGCTGCCGGTGCCGCTGATCGTCAACGTGATGGGCTCCGCGCCCGAGGAGGTCGCGACGCTCGTCGCCGCGTTCGCCGAGCGCGAAGAGGTCGCCGCGCTCGAGCTCAACGTCTCGTGCCCCAACGTGAAGACCGGGCTGCTGATGGGCGCCGACCCGGGAGAGACCGCCGGGCTGCTCGACGCGGTCCGGCCGCGGACCGCCAAGCCGCTGATCGTCAAGCTCACGCCCAACTGCGCCTCGCCCGCCGCCGTCGCGGCGGCCGCCGAGCAGCACGGCGCCGCCGCCGTCTCGCTCATCAACACGCTGCGCGGGATGGTGATGCACCCGCGTCGCCCGGGCGAGCCATGGCTGGGCGGCGGCACCGGCGGGGTGTCCGGACCGGCCGTCCGGGCGATCGCGCTGGCCCAGGTGCGCGAGGTGCGCGAGCGGGTCCGGATCCCGATCGTGGGCATGGGCGGCGTGCAGACCGGAGGTCATGCCAGCGACCTCCTCGGCGCGGGGGCGGACCTCGTCGGCGTGGGCACGGAATCGTTCCGTGACCCGCGCGCCGGGGCCCGGATCGCCGCCGAGCTGCAGCAGATCACCGCAAACAGCGGGGTGATCCACGATGCACCGGAACCCACGCGCCCACGCGTAGCACAGGGCGACTGAAAAATGCCTGCAAAGCGGTGGATTACCATCAAGTTCCCTCCACGCGGGTGCACCTCAACTTGAGGTCGAGCTGAATTCGGGCCTTTCGTCTTGCCGCCTCGGGCACGCGATGTAGACTCGCCGCCCATGCCGCCAGCCACGAAGATGCCCCCTAAGCCCGCCGTGGCAGCTCCCGAGCGTTCCCTGACCCAGCGGATGGAGGCGCTGCACCGCGCCAACGAGATCCGCACCCGCCGCGCGCAGCTCAAGCGCGATCTCAAGGCCGGTCGCGCCAGCATCCACGACCTCCTGCTGGAGCCGCCTGAGTACGTCGAGACCGCGAAGGTGTTCGACATGCTCCTCGCGGTCCCCAAGTACGGCCGCGTGAAGGTCAACAAGGTGCTGGTCCAGTGCCGCATCTCTCCGAGCAAGACCATCGGGGGCCTGTCGCAGCGGCAGCGCACCGAGCTGGTCAGCATGCTGCGCCGCTAGCGGCCCACGCGGCTTGGCCAAGGTCTTCGTCATCACCGGCCCCTCCGGCGTCGGAAAGGGCACGCTGATCCGCACGCTGCTCGAGCGTGTGCCCGAGCTCGAGCTGTCCGTGTCGGCGACGACCCGCCGCCCACGCCCGGGCGAGGCTCACCAGGTCGACTACCACTTCCTGTCCGACGACGAGTTCGAGCGGCGCGTGCAGGCGGGCGACTTCGTCGAGCACGCCCGCTACTCCGGGCGTCGCTACGGGACGCTGCGCTGCGAGCTCGAGCAGCGGGTCGCCGGCGGCCATCCGGTCGTGCTCGAGATCGAGGTCCAGGGTGCCCGCCAGATCCGCGAGACGATGCCCGAGGTGGTGCAGATCTTCATCGCCCCGCCGAGCGAGGACGCGCTGCGCGCGCGCCTGGTCGGTCGCGGCACCGACGATCCCGGGCAGGTGGCGGCGCGCCTGGCCACCGCACGCGAGGAGCTGCGCGCCCAGGGCGAGTTCGGCCACGTCGTGATCAACGACCGGCTCGAGGACGCCTCCCGCGCGCTGGAGGACTGCGTCCGGGCCCACCTCGCGCCCGCGCGCTGATGCGCGCGTGCCGGAGACCGCTACCCTTGAAGGTCGCAACTCCCGCGCAATCCGAAGGAACCTCTTGATCTCACCCCGCGTCGATCGCCTGTTGGAGAACGTCGACTCGCCGTACGCGAGCGTCGTGGTGGCCGCCAAGCGCGCCCGCCAGATCAACTCGTACTACCACAACCTCGGCGAGGGGACCTTCGAGGAGTTCCCGCCCCCGATGATCGACACGGGGTCCAAGAACTACCTGACGATCGCCCTCGAAGAGGTCGCGGGCGGGAAGATCAAGTACCGCTACCGCGGCTAGCGCCGCCTCCGCGCGAATGGCCGAGCGCAGCGGCGAGGCCGAGCGGAGCGGTGACGAGGCCGCAGGCCGAGGCAGGTGCCGAGGCAGAATCCTCCTCGGCGTCACCGGTGGGATCGCGGCCTACAAGGCGCTCGAATTCACGCGGCTCGCCACCAAGGCCGGGCACGCGGTGCGCGTGATCCAGACCGAGGCGTCCACCCGCTTCGTCGGCACGGCCTCGTTCGCCGCCATGACCGGCGCCCCGGTGCTCATCACCGAGTGGGAGCCCGACCCGTTGCGGGGCGCGTTTCCGGGTGACGCGCCGCCCGCGCACGCGCCGCTCTCCCATCTCCAGCTGACCGAGACCGCCGACGTCTTCCTCGTCGCGCCGGCGTCGGCCAACACGCTCGCCAAGCTCGCCGCCGGCCAGGCCGGCAACCTGGTGTGCGCCGCCGCGCTCGCGTGCCGGCGCCCGCTCGTGCTCGCGCCGGCGATGAACGACGCGATGTACGAGCACCCGGCCACGCAGGCGAACCTCGCCACGCTGCGCGAGCGCGGCGCCACGGTGCTCGTGCCGGGCACGGGCGCGCTGGGCTCGCCGGGCGAGTGGGGGATCGGGCGCCTGCCTGAGCCGCCCGCGCTGCTGGCGGCGGTCGAGGCGGCGCTCGCGGAGCGTTCCCCGGTTTCGTCGAACGGCGACCGCTCCTGGTCGGGCTTGCGCGTGCTCGTCACGGCCGGCGGGACGCGCGAGCCGATCGACGCCGTGCGCTTCATCGGCAACCGCTCTTCGGGGCGCATGGGGTTCGCGCTCGCCGCGGCGGCGACGCGCCGCGGCGCCTCGGTGACCATCGTCGCCACCAACGTGACGCTGCCCCGCCATCCCGGCGCCCGCTACGTCGACGTCGAGAGCGCCGCCGAGCTGGGCGCTGCGTGCGCGGAGGCGTTCGGCCGCTGCGACGTGCTGCTGATGGTCGCGGCGGTCGCCGACTACCGGCCGGCGCAGCGGCGCGAGGACAAGATCTCCAAGACCGACGCCGGCGGGGAACTGCTGCTGCGCCTCGAACGTACCGACGACGTGCTCTCCGATCTCGCCGCCCGCCGCCGCGACGGCCAGCTGGTTGTCGGCTTCGCCGCCGAGACCGGCCCGCGGGCGCTCGAGTCCGGCCGCGAGAAGCTCGCGCGCAAGCAGCTCGACGCGGTCGTCGTCAACGACGTGGCGGCGCCCGGCATCGGCTTCGACTCGGACTTCAACGAGGTCACCATCCTCTCCGTCGAGGAAGAGCGGCACGTGCCGCGTACAACCAAGGCGGAGGTCGCGGCCGCGATCCTCGATGGCGTCTTGAGCCGCCGTTCATCCACGAAGATCAGAGTGTGAATCCCGAAATGGAGCCGATCGAGCCCCTGCCCGGTACCGTCGCCCAGGAGGAGGTCGAAGCTGCAGTCGGCTTCTCCCGGCGGATCGAGGACAACATCCGCCGCGCCGTCAAGGTGCGCGACGACGTGCTGCGCCACGTCGTGGTGGCTCTGCTGGCCGAGGGCCACATCCTCGTCGAGGACTACCCGGGCGTCGGCAAGACCGCCCTGGCCCGTGCGCTGTCGCGCACGCTCGACTGCCAGTTCGCGCGCGTGCAGTGCACCGCCGACCTGCTCCCGGCCGACATCGTCGGCGCCAACATCTATAACCAGCGCGAGCAGCGCTTCGAGTTCCGTCCCGGCCCGATCTTCGCCAACGTCGTGCTGGTCGACGAGATCAACCGCGCGCCGCCCAAGACGCAGTCGGGCCTACTCGAGTGCATGCAGGAGCGCCACGTCACGGTCGACGTGCACTCGCACGAGCTGGCGATGCCGTTCATGGTCTTCGCGACCCAGAACCCCGTCGAGTACGAGGGCACCTACCCGCTGCCCGAGGCGCAGGTCGACCGCTTCATGGTGCGCCTGTCGCTCGGCTACCCGACCCCTGAGGAGGAGGCGAGCATGCTGGCCGGCCACGAGGGCGGCGATCGCGTGCTCGACCTCGAGCCGGTGGTCGACCGCTCCGAGGTGCTCGCCGCGCAGGACGCGGCGCGCCGCGTGCACGCCGCGCGCGCGCTGCGCGACTACATCGTCGCGCTGCTGCGCCACACCCGCGACGACCAGCGCGTCGAGCTGGGCGCCTCGCCGCGCGCCGGCCTGATGCTGCTGCGCGCCGCCAAGGCGCACGCGCTCGTCAACGGCCGCGACCACGCGCTGCCCGACGACGTGCAGGCGCTCGCACCCGCCGTGCTGTCGCATCGCATCATGCTCGTGCCCGAGGCGGCGGGCGTCGAGCGCGAAGCGGTCGTCGCCGCCGCCGTCGCCGCCATCCCGGCGCTCTAGGAGTCGGCGGACGTGCGCTCCGCGCTCGGCTGCACGGCGCTCGGCGTCCTGCTGCTGGTCGTGGCGGGCATCTTCGACGCCGAGCCGCTGTACGTCACCGGCGCCGCGCTCATCCTGCTCGGCGCCGGGGCGGCTGCGTGGATCGGCCTGGGCGCGTGGGGCGCCACGATCGAGCGGACGATCGGCACGCGCAGCGTGGTCGAGGAGGAGCCGCTGCTGGTGCAGATCGTGGCCAAGCGCGGGCGCCTGCCGCTGCCCCCGGGCTGGATCGACGAGCCGCTGCTGCCCGAGCCGGTGCGCCTCGACGCCGGCCGTTCACGCGCGCGCGTGCGCGTCGAGGTCACCTTCGGCCGCCGCGGACGGCGCGTGCTCGCACCTCCGGCGCTCGTCCTGCGCGACCCGTTCGGGCTCGCCCAGCGCGTCGTGGGCGGCGCGCGGGTCGACGAGCTGCTGGTGCTCCCGCGCGTGCTGCCCGTGCGCTCCACCGCCGGCGGCGGCGAGGGGGTCAGCGCGCACGCGCGGGCCGCGCTGATCGCCGCCGCCGAGACGGAGATCGACGGCCTGCGCGAGCATCGCGAGGGCTCGCCCGCCTCGCGCATCCACTGGCCGACCGTGGCCCGCGGCGCCGGGCTGATGGAGCGCAAGCTCATCTCCGAGGCCGACTCGCGACCGCTGGTCGTGCTCGATCCGCGCGCGCCGGCCTCGCAGGACGCGCTGGACGCCGCGGTGCGCGCGGCCGCGTCACTCACCGTCCACTTCGCGCGCCGGTCGGGCTGCGGCCTGGTGCTGCCCGGCGACCGCCGCGCGGTGACGATCGATCCCGACCTGCTGGCCTGGCCGCAGGCCCACGTCCGGCTGGCGCTGATGGGGGAGATCACGGGCCCCGCCCTCACCGCCGCCCAGAACCGGCGCGGCCTCGTCGTGTTCGTCGCGGCGCGGGTGGTGGACCGGCCGCCGCGCGGGCTGGGCCGGACGCCGGGCGGCTGCCTGATCGTGGTTCCCGGCGCGATCGCGGGCCGGCGC
>JBPCNM010000347.1:0-11089 GCA_051001255.1 Solirubrobacteraceae bacterium | reverse complement strand
GGCGGCCGACGCCTATCGCCAGTTGGCCAAGGAGGTGCTCTCGAATGGGTAGCGGCAAGCGGGCGAGCATGCGCGAGGGACCTCTGGCCGCGCTCTTCCGCAAGACGGAGAACGAGGGCCTCGAGCCCATGGCGGGCGAAGCGCCGGCACCGCGGTCGGAGGCCGCTCAGCCGGACGCAGGTCGCGTGCCGACGCCGCAGGAGCGCCTGCGCCACGCGTTCTCCTCCGACCTGCCCGAGAACATCATGGCCCCGCCGCCTGCCGCGCCCGCCGCCTACTACCCGCCCGCGGCGGAGGCGATCGGCGCGCCGCAGCTGCGCGTGGTCGGCGTCGGCGGCGCGGGCGTGAACGCGGTCAACCGGATGATCGAGGCCGAAGTCGCGGGAGTGGAGTTCGTGGCGGTCAACACCGACGCCCAGTCGCTCCAGCAGTCAGACGCCGACCAGACGCTGCAGATCGGGGCCGACCTGACGCGCGGGCTGGGCTCCGGCTCTGACCCGGAGCGCGGGCGCAACGCCGCGATGGAGGACTACGACCGGATCAAGGCTCTGCTCAAGGGCTCCGACATGGTCTTCATCACGGCCGGCGAGGGCGGTGGCACCGGCACGGGCGGCGCGCCCGTGATGGCGCGCATCGCCCGCGAGCTGGGCGCGCTGACCGTGGGGATCGTCTCCAAGCCGTTCGGCTTCGAGGGCTCCCGGCGGGCGCAGGCCGCCGAGCAGGGGATCCAGGCGCTGGCCGACGAGGTCGACACGCTGATCGTGGTGCCGAACAACAAGCTGCTCTCGGTGCTCGACAAGCAGACGTCGATGATGGAGGCCTTCCGGGTCGCCGACGACGTCCTGCGCCAGGGCGTCCAGGGGATCTCGGACCTGATCACGCTGCCGGGCCTCATCAACCTCGACTTCGCCGACGTGCGGACGATCATGTCCGACGCGGGCCCGGCGCTGCTGGGCATCGGCATGGGCCAGGGCGAGAAGCGCGCGACGGACGCGGCGGCGCAGGCCGTCTCCTCGCCGCTGCTGGAGACGACACTGGAGGGCGCGAAGGCGATCCTGCTGTCGATCACCGGTGGCAGCGACCTCTCGCTGTGGGAGGTCAACGAGGCGGCGCAGGCCGTCGCCGACGCCGCCCACCCCGACGCGAACATCATCTTCGGGGCGATGGTCGACGAGAAGCTCGACGCCGACCAGGTGTGGGTGACCGTCGTGGCCACGGGCTACGGCGAAGAGCGCCAGCCGCGCGGCGAGCGCGAAGCGCGAGGCAGGGCGCCCGGCTTGCACGAGCCGGCGGGCGAGCCGCGCGTCAGCCGCATGAACCGGCACGAGCCCCGGCGCGACACCCGCATCGACGTCGACGTGCCCGAGTTCATCCCGAGGTTCTGAGAGCCCGATCGATGCGCGGCGTCGTCGCCGCGGGCCATGCCGTCACCGCCGACGCCGGCGCGGAGGTCCTCCGCGCCGGGGGGAACGCGGTGGACGCCGCCCTGGCGGCCATGTTCGCCTCGTTCGTCGCCGAGCCGATGCTCACCGGGCTCGGCGCGGGCGGGTACATGCTGGTGGCGCCGCCCGGGCAGGCGCCCGTCCTGCTGGACTTCTTCGTCGAGGCGCCCGGCCGCGGCCTGGCGCCGGACGCACCGCATGCGCCGCTGCGCTCGATCGACGTCGACTTCGGCGACGCCGTGCAGGTGTTCAACATCGGCGCGGCCGCGGCCGGACCGTACGGCACGGTGTCGGGCGCGTGGACGGCGGCCGAGCGGTTCGGCCGCCTGCCGCTCGCCGAGCTGATCGGGCCCGCCGTGGCGCTCGCCCGCGGCGGGGTGGAGGTGACGCCGCAGCAGGCGTACCTGTTCGAGATCCTGCACCCGGTCACCGACGCGACCCCGGAGGCGCGCGCGCTGTTCATGCCCGCGGGACACCCGCCGCAGGTCGGCGAGGTCCATCGGGACCCGGCGCTGGCGGGCGCGCTCGAGCGCCTCGCCGCCGAGGGCCCGGCGCCGTTCTACAGCGGCGACGTGGCCGACGCCGTGTGCGCCTGGGTCGCGGAGCGCGGTGGCCTGCTCACCCTCGCCGACCCCGCTGCCTACGCCACGGCCGCGCGCACGCCGGTGCGCGTGTCCTACCGCGGCCAGGCGGTCCTCACCAACCCGCCGCCGAGCGCGGGCGGCATCCTGCTGGCGCACGCGCTGGCGGCGCTCGATCGCGCGCCGGCGCCGCCCCCGGTCGCCGCGATCGTCGCGGCCATGGCGGCCGCACAGGCCGAGCGCACGCAGGAGTTCCTCGCCGGGCTGCCCGATCCCGGGTTCCTGGAGCGCTTCTACGCGAGCCGGCTGGGCGCGACCACCCACATCTCCGCGGTCGACGCGGACGGATGGGCGTGTGCGGTCACGTGCACCAACGGCGAGGGCTGTGGCGAGGTCGTGCCCGGTACCGGCATCCACCTCAACAACATGATGGGCGAGCAGGACCTCTCGCCGTTCGGCTTCCACACCCACCCGCCCGGGCGGCGGCTGCCCTCGATGATGGCGCCGACGATGGTGCTCGAGGCGGGCACCGGCCGGCCGCGGCTGGTGCTCGGCTCTGCGGGCTCCAACCGGATCCGCTCGGCGATCCTGCAGGTGGTGATCGGCGTGCTCGACCACGGCCTCGACGTGCAGGCGGCGATCGACGCGCCACGGGTGCACCTCGAGGACGGCATCACGTACGTCGAGCCCGGCGTGGACATCGCCGGCCTGGAATCCGACCGGCACGCGCTCGTCCGCTTCTCCGCCCGCAACCTGTTCTTCGGTGGCGCGCAGGCCGTGCAGCGCGATCCGGGCGGCGGCGCGCTGTCCGGCGGCGGGGATCCCCGCCGCGGTGGCGCGGTGGCCGTCGCGTGACCGATGCTCAATTCTCCTGCTCGGGCACCGATATCCACGGTATGGCGTCCACGGGTGAAGAGCTGGCCGCACAGCTGCGGCACGAGCGGCTGCTCGACATGGAGTCGCGCCTGGGCGTCTACCGGCGCCGGGCCTTCGCCGTGCTCGCCCTTGCGCTCGTGGCCTCGGGCCCCTGGCTCGGCTTCTGGTTCCTGATTCCGCTGGCCGTGGCGTCCGTGGCAGCCGGCCTGGCCGATCGCATGGTGCGTACCCGCCGACACGGCCGCTTCTGGTCCGCGTTCGGCTGGGCGGTCAGCGGCGCGATGATCGCGGTGAGCACCGCGATCATCGGCGACATGGCCTCGCCCGCGGTGACGTGGCTTGCGATCCCCGCCGTGACGCTCGGGGCGCGCTTCGAGCTGCGCGGGGTGCTGTGCGGCGTCGCGTACCTGCTCGGGCTGATGCTGCTGACCACTGTGGCGCTCGACCCGCAGGGCGTGCTCGATCCCCGGACCGGGTGATCTTGTCCGTCGCGCTCGTGATCGCGATCGCCATCTTCTCCGGCGCCACCCAGGCCTCGGACCGCGACCATCGCCGCGAGGCGGTGCTCGACCCCCTGACGGGGCTGCTCAACCGGTCCGCGATGCTCGCGCGCTTCGACGAGCTCGAGCAGCTCGCCGGCCATGGCGAGCACGCTTCGCTCGGCCTGCTCGTCGCCGACCTCGACCACTTCAAGCGCATCAACGACGAGCACGGCCATCCCGCCGGCGACGCGGTGCTCAAGGACGTCGCGTACGTGATGCGCAAGGCGCTGCGGGCGTTCGACCTCGTCTACCGGGTCGGCGGAGAGGAGTTCGTGGTGCTCCTGCCGGGCGCGGACCTCGAGCGCACGCTCGAGGTCGGCGAGCGCCTGCGCGCCGCGGTCGCCGAGCAGCGCACGGACGAGCTCAGCGTCACCATGTCGGTGGGCGCCGCCGCCGCCCGCGGCGGCGGCGTGCGCTTCCTCGATCTCTACGGCGCGGCCGACGCCGCGCTCTACGACGCCAAGCGCAGCGGCCGCGACCGGGTCTGCACGGCCGGTACGCCCGCGGCGATCGCCGTCTGACCACTTGCGAGTTGCCGCTCGAGCGCCGTGAAGCTGTCGATCGGCTCCGTGGCTTGGAAGGTGCGATTCCGCTTTTCCGAGTTGTCTACTCCAGCACCACGGCGCCCACGGTCATTCCATCGACCGGCCTCTATGCAGGAGCCTGTCGTCGTGCTACATTCTCGCTCGCAGTTCCATTGACAGGCGTCGATACGGAGGTTCGGAGATGGCGAGCGAGGCGAGCACCGACATTCGCGAGGAGGTCCGCGAGAAGTACGCGGCTGCGGCCCGAGCGGCGGCCGCCGGGGAGCCGTGCGGCTGCGGCGGCGGTGACACGGCGGTCTCCTGTTGTGGCCCCGCGGACCTGGCTGTCACCGACAGCTCGGGCACTCGGATGTTCGGCGACTCGCTCTACAGCTCCGCGGAGGCGGCGGGCGCTCCGGTGGCGGCGGTGCAGGCGTCGATGGGCTGCGGAGTGCCGACCGCGGTGGCCGATCTGCATGCGGGTGAGACGGTGCTCGATCTCGGGGCCGGCGCCGGCACGGATGTGCTGATCGCGGCGCGCCGTGTCGGCCCTGCGGGACGGGCGATCGGCCTGGACATGACCGACGAGATGCTCGAGCTCGCACGCGCGAACGCAGCCGAGGCGCGTGTCGAGAACGTCGAGTTCGTCAAGGGCTACATCGAGGCGCTTCCGCTGCCCGACGCGACGGTCGACGTCGTGATCTCCAACTGCGTGATCAACCTGTCGGCCGACAAGCCGCGGGTGATCCGGGAGGCGGCCCGGATCCTGCGGCCGGGCGGGCGGTTCGCCGTCTCGGACGTGATCGCCGACGTCGACATGGACGCCGCCACGCGCGCGGACATGCAAGCGTGGACGGGGTGCGTCGCCGGCGCGCTGACCCGTGCGGAGTTCGAGCGGGCGCTCGGCGACGCGGGCCTGGTCGACGTCGAGATCCGCGAGACCCACCGCGTGCACGAGCACGCGTGCTCGGCGATCGTGCGCGCCCGCAAGCCGCTGTCCTGACGGCACGCGCCGGTGACCGAGCCCATCGTCGTCGTCGGCGCCGGCCAGTCCGGCCTCGCCGCCGCTCGGGCGGTCCGCGACGCCGGGCTGCGCCCGCTCGTGCTCGAGGCGTCTGGGTCCCCGGCCGGATCCTGGCCCGCCTACTACGACAGCCTGGCCCTGTTCTCCCCGGCTCGCTACAGCGCACTGCCTGGCCTGCCGTTTCCGGGAGGGCCGGACCGCTACCCGTGCCGCGACGAGGTCGCCGGCTACCTCGGCCGTTACGCCGACTGGCTCGCGGTGGAGATCCGGACCGGCACGACCGTCGAGACGATACGGCCGAACGGCCGCGGCTTCGTCGTGCACACCGCGGGCGGCGAGTCGCTCGCCGCCACTGGCGTCGTCGCGGCGAGCGGCTCGTTCTCCAACCCACATCGCCCGGCACTTCGCGGGCAGGACCACTTCGCCGGCGAGCTGCTGCACGTCGCCGACTACCGCTGCCCGGCTGCCTACGCGGGCAGGCGGGTCGTCGTCGTGGGAGGCGGCAACTCCGCCATCCAGGTCGGATACGAGCTGGCCGGCGTGGCGTGGCCCCGCTGGCCGCGCTCGTGCACGACGCCCCCGCCACGATCGGGCTCTGAGCCGAGTCCCCTTTGCGCGCCTGGTCTTGGGCGCCGGCTCTAGTTCGACGGCCATCGATGGGACAGACGGCGGATCGATGTAGATCTATTTGCATCTGTCGATCGAATGGGCGATGCTGCGGGGGTGAGCGATCGCGCCGCGGTCATCACCGACATCCATGCCAACCTGCCGGCGCTCGAGGCCGCGTTGGCGCGAATCGACGGACTCGGAATCGAGACCGTCTACTGCGGCGGCGACTTGGTCGGCTACGGCCCGCATCCCAACGAGGTGTGCGCGCTGCTCGCCGCGCGCGCGATCCCGACGATCCACGGCAACTACGACCATGCGATCGCCCGGGACCTCGAGGACTGCGGCTGCGCGTACATCACCCCGCACGATCGCGAGCTCGGCCAGCAGTCGGTCGAGTGGACGCTCGCTCACACCGACGCGGCCTCGAAGGGGTTGATGCGCGAGCTGCCGTTCGACCTGCGCTTCATGGTCGGCGCGACGCCGGTGCATCTGGTGCACGGCTCGCCGCGGAAGGTCAACGAGTACCTGTTCGAAGACAAGCCCGCCCGGCTCTACGAGCGCCTCGCCGCCGCCGAGACCGCCGACGTCCTGGTCTTCGGCCATACGCACAGGCCGTGGGTCTGCCGCTACGGCCGCGTGCTGTTCGTCAACTGCGGCTCGGTCGGCAAGCCCAAGGACGGTGACCCGCGCGGCGCCTTCGCGATCCTCGACGCCACCAGGGCCGAGCTGCGGGCGACGATCGAGCGGGTCAGCTACGACGCCGAGGCCGTCGCCGCGCAGGTCCGCGACGCCGGCCTCCCGCACGAGTTCGCCGACAAGCTCGTCTTGGCGGCCTGAGGAGGACACACCGATGAAGAAGGTCCTGTTCGTCTGCACCCACAACGCCGGTCGCTCGCAGATCGCCGAGGCGCTGTTCAACCGGCTCGCCCCCGCTGGCGTGGGTGCCGAGTCCGCCGGGCAAGCCCCGCGCGTGGGAGGGGTCTGGCCGGCCGTCGTCGAGGCGATGGCCGAGATCGGCGTCGACCTCGCCGGCAAACGCCCCAAGAAGCTCCTGCCCGAGATGCAGCTGCACGCCGACTGGGCGGTGACGCTGGCATGCGGCGCGACGTGTCCGTACGTGCCGACCACGGTGGAGGACTGGGACATCCCCGATCCAGCGGGCAAGACCGTGGATGAGGTGCGCGTGATTCGCGATCAGATCGAGTTCCGCGTCCGCGACTTGATCGAGCACCGCATCGACGCGATCCGCGCCGACCGCACCGCGCACGAGGTCCGGCTCGCGCACATGCTGCCCGGGCTGATCGCCGACTTCCCCGAGCTGCCCGACAACGAGATCCGCGCCTGCGCGGACGCCGTGCTGTCGGAGTACATCGACGTGCCCGTGCGCTCATTCGTGATGACGCTGGCCGAGCGCAAGGCGCGCGAGCTTCTCCGATCGACGGTCGGTGCGTCCCGAGCATGATCGCAACGCTCGGACTGGAGCGACTGGGCGCGTGCCGTGCCCAGCTCCGCGGCCGGCGGCAACGCCATGCACCGGTCCGGGCCATGAACAACGGGATAGCCCTGTGGCGTCGAGCCACCGCCGAGGCGATGGCCGCGTTCGCGCTCGTGTTCGCCGGCTGCGGAGCGATCGTCGCCGACGATCGCTACGACGGAGCACTGGGAGCGGTGGGCGTGAGCCTGGCGTTCGGGCTGATCATCATGGCGATGATCTACGCCACGGGGCACCTGTCCGGCGCGCACATCAACCCGGCCGTCACCGTCGCCTTCACGCTCACGCGCCACTTCGCCGTACGTGACGCCGCGGCCTACATCGCCGCGCAGCTCGCCGGCGCCCTCGCCGGCGCGCTCGCGCTGCTCGCCGTGTGGCCCGATCAGCCCGCGCAGCTCGGGGCGACCGTCCCCACCGTCGGCCCCGGCAGCGCCTTCGCCTACGAGCTCATCCTCACCGCGTTGCTCATGTTCGTGATCATGGCCGTGGCAACTGACACCCGCGCGATCGGGGCCGCCGCGGCGATCGCGATCGGCGGCGCCGTCGGCCTCGACGCCCTGTTCGGCGGCCCGGTCACCGGCGCATCGATGAACCCGGCCCGCTCCTTCGGCCCAGCACTCGCCGCCGGTGAGTGGACCGACTTCTGGATCTACGTCGGAGGCCCGCTGGCCGGAGCGGCACTCGGCGCGTTCGCCTACCAGCTCGTCCGCGGAACGCCCCACACGGGTGTTGCCGGCCGCTCCGAGACTTGACCGCACTCGCCCGCGCCGATCGCGGCGCCGGCGACGAAGTCGGTCAGGTGCGACGTCCTCCACAGGACGCCCAGCCGGCCAGACGCCGGCAAAGTTCTCCGCGCGCGCCTCGCGCATGAGGGAGGGTACGTGAGTCGCCGTCCAGCCGCCCCCCTTTGGAGGACCCCCGTGCGCCGCATCCTCACGCTGTCGATCACGCTCGCCGCGCTCGCCGCCGCGCCCGGTGTCGCGACCGCGCAGAACTCGATCAGCCACGTCGGCAACACGGTGACCGTGGGGGCGGACGCCGACGGGGCGACCGTCGAGTACAGCGCGTTCAGCTTCTTCTGCTTCCCTGCGCCCTGCGTCGCGTCGGCGGACTACGACATCTCGTCTCCGCAGACGTTCTCGTCGCTTCCCGCCGCCTGCACGGACCCCGAGAACGACGACCGCAGCTTCGACTGCGACCCGGTCCCCGCCACCACCGTGGTCAACGGGTCGGCGAATGCCGACACCGTCAAGGCGAGCTGCTTCATCACGTCGTCCAGACTCGTGTTCAACGGCGGCACAGGGGCGGATCGCGCCACGGCCACGTGCGCCAACAGCACGATCACGCTCGGTGACGGCGACGACGCCGCCGACCTCGGCAGCGGCACGGCCGACGGTGGCGCGGGTGACGACACGCTCATCGCGGGATCCGGTGTCAACACGCTGACCGGCGGCGCCGGGAAGGACGCGCTCAAGGGCGGAGCCGGCGCCGACGTCCTCGACGGCGGCGACGACACCGACTCGCTGGACGGCGAGGACGGCGACGACGTCCTGCGCGGCGGCGGGCGCCGCGACGTCCTGATCGGCGGTGCCGGGGCGGACACGCTGGAGGGCGGCGACGACCTCGACACGGTGTCCTACGAGGACAAGACCGGCGCGCAGCCGGTCGCGATCTCGCTCAACGGCGTCGCGGGCGACGACGGCGAGCCCGGAGAGGGCGAGACGATCGCGGCCGACGTCGAGAACGCGATCGGGAGCGTCGGGCCGGACACGATCACCGGCAACGCCGCGCCGAACGACATCGTCGCGCTCGACAACGGCGACGTCGTCGACCCCGGCGGCGGCCCGGACCTCGTGGACGCCGGGCCCGGCAACGACCGGATCGAGGCGCGTGACGGCGCGCAGGACCGGATCGAGTGCGGCGAGGGGAACGACCTGGCCGTGACCGACGAGTTCGACTCCGTCGGCAACTGCGAGCAGGTCCAGGCCTCGCGCGACCTGATGGCGGACGTCGACGCCGACGGCGTTCCGGCGCCGGCCGACTGCGACGATCGGAACGCGAGCCGGCGTCCGGGCGTCGTCGACAAGCCGGGCAACGGCGTCGACGAGGACTGCGCCGGCGGCGACGAGCCGTTCATCCGGATCTTCTCTCCCGTGCAGAGCGCCTTCGCCACGCGCGGCCGGACCACGCAGGTGACGCGACTCAGGGTGCTCGCCGTGCCCGAGGGCGCGCGGATACAGCTGCGCTGCCGTGGCGGCCGCAAGCGCGGATGCTTCCGCGCCGTCGAGCGCTTCCGGTCGCCGGGTGGCGCGAACGCGAAGGACGTCCGCAAGCCGCTCCGCAAGCGACGGCTCGAGCCTGGCGCCCGCCTCGAGGTCCGGATCCTCGACGCCGACTCGATCGGCAAGGTGGTCCGGTTCACCGTGCGCCGCGCAAGGCTCCCGCGCTCGCGGACGCTGTGCCTGGCGCCGGGGCAGAGCCGGCCGGGTCGCTGCCCGAAGAGCTGACGCAGGATCGCGTGGACGCGGCGGCCGCGCGTGTGCTTCGCTACGTGCATGACCACCACCGCGCTCGAGACCGTCGCCCACTGGATCGGGGGCGAGCGGCTCCAGGAGGCCTCGCGCTACGGCGAGGTGACCGATCCCGCGACCGGCGCCGTCACGCGGCGCGTGGCGTTCGCGAGCGCCGCCGACGTCGATCGGGCGGTGGGGGCCGCCCGGGCGGGCTTCGAGGCGTGGAGCGTCCAGTCGCTGACCAAGCGCACCAACGTCCTGTTCAAGTTCCGCGAGATCCTCGCGGCGAACGCCGGCGAGATCGCCCGCGTGATCACGGCGGAGCACGGCAAGACCGTCGACGACGCGCGCGGCGAGGTCCAGCGCGGCCTCGAAGTCGTCGAGTTCGCCTGCGGCGTCGCGCACCTGATGAAGGGCGAGGCGTCCGAGGCCGTGGCCACGGGCGTGGACTCGCACTCGCTGCGCCAGCCACTCGGCGTCGCGGTCGGCATCACGCCGTTCAACTTCCCCGCGATGGTCCCGATGTGGATGTTCCCGCTGGCGCTGGCCTGCGGGAACGCGTTCATCCTCAAGCCGAGCGAGAAGGACCCGTCCGCGTCGCTGCTGATGGCCGAGTGGCTCGCCGAGGCCGGCCTGCCCGGCGGGGCGTTCAACGTGCTGCACGGCGACGTCGAGGCCGTCCAGGCGCTCCTGCGCCATCCCGGCGTCGACTCGGTCTCCTTCGTCGGCTCCACGCCGGTCGCCAAGTCGATCTACGAGACGGCGACCACGCACGGCAAGCGCGTGCAGGCGCTCGGCGGCGCCAAGAACCACGCGGTCGTGATGCCCGACGCGGACGTCGACATCGCCGCCGACGCGATCGCCTCCGCCGCCTACGGCTCCGCCGGCCAGCGCTGCATGGCGATCTCCGCCGTCGTCGCGATCGGCCCGGCGGGCGACGCGCTCGCCGAGGCGCTCGCGGCGCGCGTCGACGCCGTCCAGGTCGGGCCGGGCGCCGAGGAGGGCAGCCAGATGGGGCCGGTGGTGAGCGGCGCGGCGCGCGACCGGGTGCTGAGTGCGATCGAGGCGGGCGTCGGCGAGGGCGCCGAGCTGCGCCGCGACGGGCGCGGCGTCTCCGTGTCGGGGCACGAGGACGGCTTCTGGGTCGGGCCGACGCTGTTCGACCGGGTCACCAGCGAGATGTCGGTCTATCGCGACGAGATCTTCGGGCCGGTGCTCGTGCTGCTGCGGGCGGAGACGTTCGAGGAGGCGCTGGACCTCGTCAACCGGAACCCGTACGGCAACGGCGCGTCGATCTTCACGACCGACGGGCGCACCGCGCGCGAGTTCGAGCACGGCGCGCAGGTCGGCATGATCGGGGTCAACGTGCCGATCCCGGTGCCGATGGCGTACTACTCGTTCGGCGGCTGGAAGCAGTCGCTGTTCGGCGACCTGCACGTGCACGGGCGCGAGGGCGTCCTCTTCTACACGCGCGGCAAGGTCGTGA
>JBPCNM010000346.1:0-6090 GCA_051001255.1 Solirubrobacteraceae bacterium | reverse complement strand
GCACGGTCCCGGCGCTCCCCAGCACGGCCGGGCCGGCCATGGGCAGCGCCGCGGGCGCCGCGGCGGCGGGCCGGGCGCGCCGCACGCCCGCCTCGCCACCGAGCAGCTGCGGTGCGAGCACCGCGAGCGCGGCCACGGCCGCCAGCAGCACGATCCTCCGCCTCACCGCTCGTCCGGAGGCGTGGTCAGCGCGCCGATCACGCCGAACGCGAGCATCCCGAGCACCACGAACGACAGCGCCACCAGCACGTCGGGGCCCTCGGAGAACAGCACGAACAGCGTCAGGAAGCCGAAGCCGGCGACGAACCCCAGCGCGGTCCACAGCACGGCGGTGCGGCGCACTAGCGGTTCCGGCCGATCTGATCGCGCCGCTTGCGCTCGTCGGCGAACAGCTTGATCGCCAGCAGCCCGAACGCGAAGCCGCCGATGTGGGCGAAGTACGCCACGCCGCCGCCTTCGCCCGCCGAGCCGAGGTCGAAGTAGCCGAACAGCAGCTGCTGCACGAACCAGAAGCCGAGGACCAGCAGCGCCGGCAGCTCGACGATCGTGAAGAAGAAGACGATGAAGATCACCGTGATGACGCGCGCGCGCGGGAACAGGATCAGGTAGCCGCCCAGCACGCCGGCGATCGCGCCCGACGCGCCGACGTTGGGGATCTGCGAGTCCGGTCCGACGGCGACCTGCAGCGCCGTCGCGGCGAGCCCGCCGAGCAGGTAGAAGAGCACGAACTTCACCGGCCCCATCGAGTCCTCGACATTGTTGCCGAAGATCCACAGGAACAGCATGTTGCCCCCCAGGTGCAGCAGCCCGCCGTGCATGAACATCGACGTGGACAGCGTCAGCCAGGTCGACGCGGTCGGCGCGGCGCACGCCGGGTCGGCCACCTGCTCGCCCGGATGGGTGACCTCGTACGGGATCACCGCGTAGTCGACCAGATGGCAGAGGTAGTCCGAGCTCTCCGGGCTCCCGAGCGAGAGCCCGCCCTTCTGCCAGAAGAAGTAGGCGATCACGTTGAGCGCGATGAGCGTCACCGTGATCGCCGGGAACCTCAGCGTCGGGATGTTGTCCTTGAGCGGGAACACGGGTCGGCGAACCGTACCCGCTGCCCCGTCGCCTAGCCGAGCGCGGCCTTCAGCCGCGCCCAGTCGCCCGGCCTGACCGTGCCGAGCAGGTTCCCGTCCCCGAAGACGAGCGTGTCGCCCTCCTCGACGCTCTGCTCGAACGCGCCGCCGATGTTGCCGGTGTGCGTGACCAGCACGGTCGCCTCGCCGTCGGGTGCGGAGGTCATGCCGCGCAGCTTCGCGGCCCGCCGGTCGTCCGCGGCGATGGTCCCGGTGACGCCCGGCGAAACGAGCACCCTGGTGGGCGTGCCGCGGCCGAACGCGAGCTCGGCGGTCTCCTTTGCGCGGCACAGCGGGCTGGCGAGCACGGTCTGCGCCGGCACGCCGAGCGCCTTGATGTCGCGTCCGAGCCGCCGCGCCTGCGCGCGCCCCGCCTCGGACAGGTTGCGCTGCCGGGAGCAGTCGCCGAGCACCTCGACCGCGTCGGTCGCCGTCTCGGTCTCCGCGTGGCGCATGACGAGCACCACGCCGCCCTGCCGGAGCGCCTTGGCGAGCGCGATCTCCCTGCCGGTCGCCTGCGCTCCGTCCCCGCCGCCGCCGCAGCCGGCCAGGGCGACCAGCGCGACCAGCGCGAGCAGCGCGCGGATCACGCAGCGGCGAGCGGTCCGATGCCCGGGCGCTGCTGTGCTGGCCCACCTCTCTCCGCGACGATCGCACCCTCGGAACGGGTAGCGAGGCTGGCCAGGTGATGCTGGTCCGCGTGGTAGCTGGAGCGCACCAGCGGGCCGGCGGCGATGTGGTCGAAGCCGAGCGCGTACGCGGCGTCCTCGAGCGCCTTGAACTCGTCGGGATGCCAGTAGCGCACGACCGGCAGGTGGCGCTCGGTCGGCCGCAGGTACTGCCCGACGGTGAGCACCTGCACGCCCTGCTCGCGCAGCTGGCCGAACGCGTCGACCAGTTCCTCGTGCGTCTCCGACAACCCCACCATCAGGCCGGACTTGGTCGTGACCTCGCCGGCGCCCAGCTCCTTCGCATTGGCCAGCACGCACAGGGAGCGCTCCCAGCGCGAGCCACGCCGCGCGACCGGGTAGAGCCGCGGCACGACCTCGACGTTGTGGTTGAACACGTCCGGGCGCTCGGCGATCACCTTGGCCAGCGGCATCTCCTCGCCGCGGAAGTCGGGCGTGAGGCACTCGACCTTGCACGCCGGCGCCTGCATCCGGATCGAGCGGATCACGCCGCACCACACGCCGGCGCCGTAGTCGGGCAGGTCGTCGCGGTCGACGGACGTGATCACCGCGTGGCGCAGGCCCATCTTCGCGACCGAGCGCGCGACGCGCAGCGGCTCGAGCGGGTCGTTCCAGATCGGCTTGCCGGTCTTGACGTTGCAGAACCCGCAGCGGCGCGTGCACGTGTCGCCGAGGATCATGAACGTCGCGGTGCCGCGCTCCCAGCACTCGCCGACGTTCGGGCACGCGGCCTCCTGGCAGACCGTGTGCAGGTCCTCGGAGCGGATCAGCTCGGTCAGCTCACGATACTTCGCCCCGCCCGGGGGCGGGACCTTGAACCACGGCGGCTTGCGCCCGCGGAACGGCTCGGTGTCCGTTCCGAGGATCTTCGTGACGTCCATCCCGCCCGGGTTCGCGCGGGAGCGCGTGACGTGCAGCCGGACCGGGGTGGCGCTCACGCCATGGAGGGTATCGAGCGCCCGAGCCGCTCCGGCGTCACCAGGCGGCGGCGCATCCCGTGAGCCTGCGCGTATGCGAACGCCGTCCGCTCGCGCACGCAGTCGAGGCGATGGCTGCGGCCCGTCTCCAGCGCCACAGAGGTCATGCGGACGTCGGGGAGCCCGCAGGCGGTGACCTGGTGGAACGGCTCGACGTCGTTGTCGACATTGATCGCGAAGCCGTGGGCGGTCACGCCCTTGGAGAGGTGGACGCCGATCGAGGCGATCTTGCGCCCGCCGACCCACACGCCGGTGTAGGCGGGGCCCTCGTGATCGCGGCCGCGGGCGGCGATGTCCTCCTCGGCGAGCGCGGCGACGATCGCCCGCTCCATCGTGCGCAGGAAGGCGATCACGTCGGCGGCGTGCATGATCGGGTAGCCGACCAGTTGCCCCGGGCCGTGGTAGGTCAGCTTGCCGCCGCGCTGGGTCTGCACGACGTCGATCCCGCGTGCGCGCCAGAAGTCCTCGCCGAACGGCAGGTCGGCGGAGTCCGAGCGGCGCCCGAGCGTGTAGACCGGCGGGTGCTCGAGCAGCAGCAGGAGGTCGGGCAGCTCGCCCGCGATCACCCGCGCGCGGAGCGACTCCTGCAGGGAGACGGCCTCGCGGTACTCCACGGTTCCGAGGTGGCAGGTCCACAGCTCGCGCATCCCCCGGCATGGTACGGCGGCCGTGTCCGGCGCGAACGTCGCTCAGCACGCCCTATGGCCCCGACTCAGCGACGTTCGCGACCGCGGAACGCACGGCGGTATGCGGTCGGCGACGTCGACAGCGCGCGCGCGAAGTGCTGGCGCAGCGCGACGGGCGTGCCGAACCCGGCGCGGGTGGCGACCTCCTCGACGGACAGGTCCGAGAGCTCCAGCAGCCGCTGCGCCTCGGTCACGCGCCGGGCGATCAGCCACTGCAGGGGCGTCGTGCCCGTCTCGGCCCGGAAGCGGCGCGCGAACGAGCGCGGGCTGTAGCCGGCGTGGCCGGCCATCGACGCGACGGTCAGCGGCGCCGCCAGCCGCTCCTCCATCCACGCGCGCGTCGTGGCCAGGCCCTCGCCGGCCGTCGCCGGCAGCGGGCGCTCGACGAACTGCGCCTGCCCGCACTCCCGGTGCGCCGCGACCACGATCCGCCGGGCGACCGCGTTGGCCGCGGCCGCGCCGAAGTCGCGGCGTACGATGTGCAGGCAGAGGTCGATCCCCGCCGCCACGCCGGCCGACGTCAGCACGTCGCCCTCGTCGACGTAGAGCACGTCGGGGTCGACGGTCACCGCCGGGAACGCGCGCGCCAGCAGCCCGGCGTAGCGCCAGTGGGTGGTGGCGCGGCGGCCGTCCAGCAGGCCGGCGGCCGCGAGCACGAACGCGCCCGTGCAGATCGAGGCGACGCGCGCGCCGCGCTGCGCTGCCGCGCGCAGGGCCGCGAGCGGCTCCGGCGGGAGCGGCCATGCGCGGTCGCCGATCCCGGGCACGACGACGGTGTCGGCGCGCTCGAGCGCCTCGAGCCCGTGCTGCACGACCACGTCGAACCCGGTCTCGGTCGCCACCGGGCCGGCGGCCGGCGCGCAGACGGCCCAGTCGTAGCGGTCGGGCTCGTGCCCGAACACCTGCGCGGGGATCGCGAGGTCGAATGCCACGACCTGGGTGACGACGAGCGCGACGACTCGGTGCATGGCGGGAATCTATCGAATGATGGCATTCCTGCCACTCGACGCGCCCCTCCTCCGCTGAGACGCTGCCGACCATGAACGCCGAGATCCTCCTCTTCGACGGCTTCGACGAGCTCGATGCCATGGGTCCGTGGGAGGTCCTCGCGGGCGTCGCGTCCGTCCGCGACGACGTCACGGCCCGCCTCGTGACGCTCGAGGGAGAGCGCGACGCGCGCGCCGACCACGGCGCCGTCGTGCACGCGCGGGGCGCCCTGTCAGAGCGCCCGGACCTGCCGCTCGTCCCGGGCGGCGGGTGGCTGGACCGCACGCCCGAGGGCGCGTGGGCGCAGACCGAGCGCGGGGAGATCCCCGCCGCGATCGCCGCCCGCCACGCCGCCGGCAGCACCGTCGCCTCCGTCTGCACCGGAGCGCTGCTGCTCGCCCGCTCGGGCATCCTCGACGGCCGGCGCGCGACGACGAACCCGCACGCGCTCGACGAGCTGCGCGCGAGCGGCGCGATCGAGGTGATCGAGGCGCGCGTCGTCGACGACGGCGACATCCTCACCGCCGGCGCGCCCGCCTGCGGCCTCGACCTCGCCATCCACCTGCTCGAGCGCATCGGCGGCCCCGGCCTCGCCGAGGCGGCCGCCCGCGAGCTGGCCTACGAGCGTCCCGCGGTCCCGGTCGCACTCGCTCAGTAGGAGCGACGGCGGAGTCGCTCACTCGTCGGGCACGTCGTGCAGGATCGTCGCGTGGCCCGCCGGATCGCCGGCGGGAAGGACGTCGCGGTACATCGGCTTGCGCTTCCAGTCCGGGACGGGCGGGCGGTGGTCGAGCCTGGGCACGAACCGGGAGCGTTCGACCAGCTCGTACTTGTGCACGTAGCGGGGGCAGTTGCCGAACACCTGCGTGGCGGTGACGCGCACGAGGAGCTGCGCCCCCGGGTACTGCGCGAGGAGATCGTCCTCCAGTTCGACCGACGCGACGCCGTTGAGTCGCAGGCGCTTCTGGCGTTCGAAGTCGACGAAGACCAGCCCGACATGGGGGTTGCCCATGATGTTGCCGGTCGAGAGGTACATTCCGTTGCCGTCATAGCTCGGGAACACCAGGGTGCGTTCGTCCAGCACGCGCACGAAGCCCGGCTCGCCTCCCTTGTACGAGCATTGCGGGCGGCCGTGCTGGTCGGCGGTCGCGATGAAGAACATGTCCACGCGCTCGATGAGCTCGCGGTCGGGCGGGTCGATGACCGAGCCCTCGACGAAGCGCTCATCCAGCCGGTCGGCCAGCCCGCGCGTGTCGAAGCGGTCCTGCAGCACGCGGCTCTCGCGATGGTACATGCTCATCTGGCTCCCTCCGGATCAGGCGCGTGGTGGTCGGGCGCCCCGACCGTGAACGCGACCGAGCTCGCCGGCCGCTCGTCGACCTCGAGGCGGAACACGTCGGGCCGCGCATAGTGGCCGACGACGTCGAAGTCCCACTTGCCCTGGACGATCAGCTCGAAGTCGAGATCGGCGTACAGGATGGCCTCGGCGCCGAAGCACGGGCCGGCCAGGAACCGCCCGAACGGATCGACGATGCACGATCCGCCGCGCGAGATCTCGGTCTCCGGATCGTCGCCCAGCGCGTTGGGGACGTCCGGCGGGAAGTCGGCGCGCGTCGAGTACTGGTTGGCG
>JBPCNM010000345.1:0-7985 GCA_051001255.1 Solirubrobacteraceae bacterium | reverse complement strand
GCCAGGCGCCGCTCGGGCACCCGCGAGTCGGGGTCGACGGGGATGATCCGCAGCGCCGCCTCCGGCCCAGCCACCGAGCGGGCCTGGCGGACGGCCTCGCGCAAGCGCGCGCGGCGGATGACGGCCGGCTCGGCCAGCAGGGAGCGCTGATCGCCCGCCGGCGGGCCGAAGCCCTCCGCGCGCAGGCGCAGCACGTCGGTGGGCGCGGGCAGCTCGGCCAGCTTCTGGCTCAGCACCAGGCGCATGCGGCGCGGGTCGGCCAGCGGCTCGCGGAACGTCACGCGCGCGCGCCAGGTGCCGCCTTCCACCAGCGCGGCGGAGAGGACCACGGCGCGCAGCGTCCGGCCGCGCCGCTCGCGGCGGGCCAGCATGCGGTCGATCAGCAGCTCCAGTCCGCGCTGCAACTGCACGCCGGAGGCGGACTCCGGCAGCTCCAGGCGCTCCTCCAGCCGCTCGGCCGCCGTGCGCGCGAGCAGCGGCGTGTCCTTCCCCTGCGCGAGGTCGCGCGCAAGCGCGCCGGCAGCGCCGAAGCGATCGGCCAGCGCGGCGCGCGGCAGCTTGGCCAGCTCGCCGAGCGTGCGGATCCCGAAGCGCTCGAGCGCGGCGGGGAGCAGCGCGACCTCCGGCCTCGACAGCAGCAGCGAGACCGGCAGCGGCGCCATGTAGGCGGCCAGCGCCGCGGCCGCCATCGGGGTGATTTCGGCACGCCGGGCGCGCGACTGACTGGCGGCGGCCAGCGCGGCGAAGCGCGAGGGGGCCGCCCCGAGGCGGACGGCGGACGGGCGCTCGATCGAGCGATCCAAGGGCGCCCGGGCGGCGGCCGAAGGCTCCGCGCCGAGGCGCATCGCCCCGACGGCGGTCGGCCGCTGCCCCTTCAGTGCCCTACGCGTCGCGGCCAGCACGCCCTCCAGCGTGCCGCCATGGAGCGTCTTCAATCCGCCCGCACCGAACCAGGCGGTGCCTGGGGGGCCCGCCTCCACGGCGGCGCCGATGCCCTCCAGGGCAGCCACGTGGGCATCCCACGCGTCGGCCACCCCAGCCGGATCGGGCGCCACCAGGCGCAGCGTCGGACAGCGCCCGAGCGCCTCCCCCAGCCGCAGCCCGGCGTGCAGGCCATAGGCCTCGGCCGCCGCGGAGACCTCGCCGATGAACTGCTCACGCCCCGGCTCAGGCGCCAGGGCGACCGGCCCCGCCGCCAGCGCGTCGCGACCCGCGACCGCGACGGCGAGCGAGAAGCGCGGGAGCAGGACGCAGACGATCACGAACACATGTTCCCATCTAACGTCGCCGAAGGCGAGCGGCGAGGAACGAGCCCGCTCGCCTGGCAGGCGAAACCCGGTACGAGCGGCGAGAAAACGAGCCCGCCCGGGGACACCGATTAGTTCGCGATGCACCCGCGGTCTTACGAGGCGTGATAGCAGTACCAGCCGGCCCCGAGATCGGCTGCGATGGAGATCGAACGAGGAGAGGTTCCAGTGAGACTGGTCGCGTCGGCACACGTCACGTTGGACGGCGTCATGGGAGCACCGGAGAAATGGTCGTTTCAGTTCTTCGACGAAGACTCCGAACGCCAGAGCCTCGACGAGCTGGTCGCCGCAGATGCCGTGCTGATGGGGCGCGTCACGTACGAGGGGTTCGTGGAGTACTGGCCCTCGGCCACGGACCCGATCGCCGAGCGGATGAACGCCTTGCCGAAGTACGTCGTCTCGACCACTCTGAAGGACGTTGAGTGGAACAACTCCACCCTGATCGCCGACGACGTCCCGAGCGAAATCCAGAGACTCAAGAACCAGCCCGGAGGCGACATCCTGCTCCTCGCCAGCGCCGATCTCGCGAACAGTCTCCGAGCGGAGAACCTTATCGACGAGTACCGGGTATGGGTCGATCCGATCGTGCAGGGCGGTGGCAAGCGCTACTTCGCCGACGACGGCGAGACAACGGTCCTGCAACTCACCGACACCCGGACGCTGAGCTCGAGTGGCATCGTGCTCACCTACCAGCCACAACACTGACGGCACTTACGCGGATGGCCCGGGAGCTCGTCGTGCTCCGCCGTGGGTCAAGCCAGCAAAGCGCCAGACCGCACGATCGCGCGCAACCGCTCGACGTCGTCGCTCAACGACCGGTCCTCCCGCACCGGCTCGACCGCGTCCGCCAGCCGCCCGGCGATCGCCTCCAGACGCGGCGGGAGCGGGCTCGCCGCAAGTTCCCGCCCCTGGCGGATCGCGAGCAGCTCGGCGGCGACGATCAGCTCGACGTTGTCGAGGAGGCGCTCGAGCTGCTCCGCGGCGAGGAAGGCGAAGGCCTGGAAGTCCTCCTGTCCGGCGGACGTGTCGAGCGGATGCACGCTCGCCGGGCTCGCCAGCTGGCGGTTCTCGGCGACGAGGGCGATCATCGACTTGTGCAGGAAGATCAGGCCGGTCTGCCGGCCCGGATCGGGGGCGAGCTGGGCGGGGAGGCCCGAGAAGCGGTGGTCGAGCAGGCGGTGCAGCCGCTTCTCGGCCAGGTTTCCCACCTGAGCGAAGGCGATCGCGAGCGCGTCGAGTTGCAGGGAGAGCGCCTGGGCGTGGAAGTTGCCGCTCGGATACAGCCCCGCGGGTTCGTCTCCTTCGGCATCGAGGTAGAGCGGGCTGTCGGTGACCGCGCGCAGCTCGCGCACGACCTGGGCTTCGATGTGCTCGAGCAGGTCGAGTACCGCGCCGTGGACCTGTGGGAGCACACGGAGGGAGACGGGCGACTGGATGCGGTCCCCCCAGTCGCCCGCCCCGGCGTGCAGCTCGAGCAGCGCGGTGTGGACCTGCAACTGGCCGGGATCGCCCTTGAGCGTCCCGATGCGCCGCGCGTAGGGCCGCAGCGAGGCGCCGGTCAGCGCGGCGGTGAGCGCGCCGGCCAGCGTCGCGTGCTCGAGCAGCGCGTGCGCGCGCGCCGTCAGCCACGCGGTGAGCGCCGGCGCGAGCGGCGCGCCGTTGACGAGCGCGATGCCCTCCTTGACGCCGGGCACGTACGGTGCGACGCCGCGGCGCGCGAGCCCTTCCGCCGCTCCGATCCGCTCGCCCTCCTCCTCCACGAGCCCCGCGCCGATCAGCGTCTGGAAGAGGTGGCTGAGCGCTATCACCTCGCCCGCGCTCGTGATCGCGCGCGAGGGAACCACGGGCGACCAGCCGTCGTTGAGCCGCGCGGCGAGGAACGCGCACAGCTCGGAGGAGACACCCGCCGCGCCGGACAAGAAGCCGGTGAGCCGCAGCAGCATCGCGCCGCGCGCGACCGCGGGCGCGAGCGGCGGGCCGTGACCGGCGCCGCGCAGGAGGATCGCGCGCTGGAAGCTGTGCTGCTGCTCGGCATCGATGCGGGTGTCGGCGAGGTGGCCCAGGCCGGTGTTGACGCCGTAGGCGCGCACCCCGGTCTCGAGGTGGGCGAGCAGCCGCGCCCGCGCGGCGTCGACGCGCGCGAGCGCAGCCGGCGCGATCGCGATCTCCTCGCGCTCGACGACGATGCGTCGGTACAGCTCGGGATCGAGCTGGTCGGCGCGCGCGAGGACGATCATCGGTACGGCAGCAGCGTGCCGACGTCCTCTTCGATCGCCCGCTCGAGGATCGCCTGCCCGAGCGCGATGTCGGTGGTGGCGAGGCCGCGGTGCCAGAACAGGATGCGCTCGCCGTCGGACTCGCGGCCCGGCCGGGTGCCGGCGATGACGTCGCCCAGCTCGCCCGCGATCGAATCTCCGGTGACCAGGCCCTGCTCGACGTGCGCGCGCAGCGCGCCGAAGCGCCCGCCCTTGCACTGGCCCCAGTCGTCGACGTAGACCTTGTCCATGATCGAGGTGAGCGACAGCTCGACGGCGCTCATCGTCCCGTAGGGCATCACGAGCGCGGCGGGGGCGATCCACTCGGTGCGCAGGATCGGCTCGGGCGCCGTCAGGCGGGTCGCCTCGACCACCACGTCGGCGCCGGTGACGGTCTCCTCCACGCTCTCGCACACGCGGATCGGCTTGCCGAGCGCCTGCTCGAGCTGCTCGGCGAACGCCGCGCGCGACTCCGGCCGGGCGCTCGTGACGCGGATCTCGTCGTAGTCGTGCACGCGGTCGAGCAGCGTCACGTTGGCGAACGCGGTGCCGCGGGCGCCGACGTGGCCGAGGACCTTCGCCCCCTCGCGCGCAAGATGCCGGCCGCCCAGCGCGGTCACCGCGCCGGTCCGCCACTCGGTGATCGCCGTGGCGTCGATGATCGCGCGCGGGACGCCGGTGCGCGGGTCATAGAGCGTGAGCAGCGCGAGCTCGGACGGCAGGCCGAGCCTGTAGTTGCCGTGGTAGTCGCCGACCACCTTGACGCCCGCGACGTCGAGCGGCGCGACGTAGGCGCGCAACACGTTGAAGTGACCGTCGAACGCCGGGTCGGGGACCAGGTGCTCGCGCGGCTCGAGCACGACGTCGCCGTTGCCCTGCGCGGCGAGCGCCTGCTCGGTGGCGTGGAGGATCAGGTCCGGGCCGATGGCGAGTCGGTCCACGTCGTGGCCGGACAGGTAGCGGATCTCGATCGAGGCCACTCCCGTCTCATGCCCGTTCGCCACGCGGGCGACACGGCCAGTCAACCGTTCGCATGGTGACATTTCCCACGCAGCGGGTATGACCACGTGAGATCCCGTTGGGGAGCGGGATCTGGGGAGTGGAATGGAGAGGGCTCCCGCTCTGGGAGCCCTCTCTGAAGCTGGCCTGTAAGCCGGATTCTGTCGTGAACAGCCATCCATCTGAGCGACCTACCTGGACCTCGGCGGGCAACCTGCGAACGGTCCTACTCGGTCTTGCATCGGGTGGGGTTTACCTGGCCGCCGCGTCACCGCGGCGCCGGTGCGCTCTTACCGCACCATTTCAACCTTGCCTGCCATGACGGCACGAGGCCGCCACGGACGTGGGCGGTGTGTTTTCTGTGGCACTGTCCCGCGGGTTTCCCCGGGTCGGCGTTACCGACCACCCTGCCCTGCGATGTCCGGACTTTCCTCGAAGGGCGAACCTCCGCGACTGCTCGGCCAGCCCGTTCAAGGTACCGCTTCACAAAGGTATCGTCGACCTACCATGGACCCGTCCGGACGACCGTCGATGATGAGCGAGCCATGTACGACGTGATCTACATCGACTCGCACGGGGACGAGACGCCCGTCGCGCGGCACATGTCCGACCGCAAGGACGCCGCGGAGGTCGCCAAGCAGGCGGCGCTCGAGCGAGGCGTGGGGCGCATGGTGCTCCCCGGCTCGGCGAAGCTGCCCAACTGCGTCTGCGTCGTCCCGGTGCTGCCGGAAGCCGCGTAGCTCCGGCGCGAACCGCTGGGTACAGCCGGCCGTTGGGTGGCCGGCCGGAACGGGTCGTGCTTTCGGTCATCTGTACTAGCGTGCCGGTCCATGCGGATCGGAGTCGTCGGTGGCGGTCTCATGGGCTCGGGCATCGCCGAGGTGTGCGCCCGGGCGGGAGTCGACGTCACGGTGGTGGAGGCGGACGCCGCGGCGTCTGAGCGCGCGCAGGCGCGGATCGAGAAGTCGCTGGACCGCGGGGTGCGCTCCGGCAAGCTCTCCGCCGAGGACCGGGGGGCGGCCCGCGAGCGCCTGGCGTACTCCACGACGCTCGACGACCTCGAGGGCGCCGACGCCGCGATCGAGGCGATCGTCGAGCAGGAGGCCGCCAAGCGCGAGCTGTTCCAGCGCCTGGACGCCGTGCTGCCCGATGCGGAGTTCCTTGCGTCCAACACGTCCTCGGTCCCGATCATGAAGCTCGGCGCCGGCACCTCCAAGCCCGAGCGCGTGCTCGGGCTGCACTTCTTCAACCCCGTGCCGGTGCTCCCGCTGGTGGAGGTCGTGCGCTCGATCATGACCGGCGAGGAGGCGCTGGAGCGTGCGCGCGGCTTCGCGCAGGACACGCTCGGCAAGGTCTGCATCGACTCCCAGGATCGCGCCGGGTTCGTCGTCAACGCGCTGCTGATCCCGTACCTGCTGTCGGCGATCCGGATGTACGAGTCGGGCTTCGCCTCCAAGGAGGACATCGACGAGGGCATGATCAAGGGCTGCGCGCACCCGATGGGGCCGCTCGCGCTGTCGGACCTGATCGGGCTGGACACGCTGCTGGCGGTCTCCCAGTCGCTGTACGACGAGTTCCGCGATCCCGCGTCGGTCGCGCCGGCGCTGCTCAACCGGATGGTCGAGGCGGGGCTGCTGGGTCGCAAGAGCGGCCGCGGCTTCTATGACTACTCGAAGGAGCGCTAGCCGAGCACGGAGGAGTGGCGGGCCACGACCTGCCACGCGCCGCTGTGCCTGGACCAGACATCGGTGAGCCGGAAGACGTTGGAGAGGTTGACCGTCGAGTAGGACGCGATCTGCGAGTAGCGCGCGTGGATCACGGCGGTCTCGCCGAACACGTCGATCTCCATCTCCTCGAAGGCGAACGTGGTGATCCGGTAGCCGCCGAGCGCCGCGCCCATCCACTGCTCGCGCGTCATCGGCTCGGGATGCAGGTGAACCGCCGTGAAGCGGAACCCGTCGGCGACGAGCTCCTCCAGGCGCGCCTCGTCGCGTTCCTGATGCGCCTGCATCCATTCCCGCTCGAGCCGGCGCAGCTCCTCGCGGGCTCCATCGTCGGACATGGCGCCGGAGGCTATCCGAGCACGGGACGCGCAGTCAGCTCAGCTCGCTGCCGCAGTCGCGGCAGCGCCCGCCGACCACGCCGGCGCCGGCCGACCACCGCGGCGCCAGCTCGCCCTCGCACACCGGGCAGGCGCTGGAGGAGGTGGCGGCGCCGAGCAGGCCCTCCCAGGCCCCGGACAGCACGTCGTCCAGCGTCGCCCCGCCGCCATCCTCGCTCCACGGTCGCACGTCTGCTTCCCGCTCGACGAACAGAACCGCCATGGCTACGTCACCTTCCTGAATACCCCGACCACGCGACCCACGATGCTGACGTCACGCGTGCGGATGGGTTCCATCGTCGTGTTCTCCGGCTGCAGGCGGATGTGGTCGGGCTCCTTGAAGAAGCGCTTGACCGTCGCCTCCTCCCCTACGAGCGCGACCACGATCTCGCCGTCGGTCGCCGTGTCCTGCCGGCGCACGACCACGAAGTCCCCGTCGAGGATGCCGGCGTCGACCATCGAGTCGCCGCGCACCGCGAGCACGAACTCGCCGTCCTCCCCTCCGGCCAGGTCGGGCACCTGCACGTAGTCCTCGATGTTCTCCTCCGCGAGGATCGGCTGACCGGCCGCGACGTGGCCGACCAGCGGCAGCCCGCTCTGCCCGCCGATGACGTTCTTGGCCGCGTCGACCGCCTTGTCGAGCATCTCGATCGCCCGCGGCTTGGAGGGATCGCGCCGCAGCAGCCCGACCTTCTCCAGGTTGGCCAGGTGCGCGTGCACGGTCGAGGACGACGCGAGCCCGACCGCCTTGCCGATGTCGCGCACCGTCGGCGGGTAGCCGTGGCGGGCGGAGTACTTCTTGATGAAGTCGAAGATCTCCTGCTGGCGCTTCGTCAGGTCCTTGCCGATCTCCATGCGGCCTGTGGCTCCTTCGAGTCGATCGAACATGTGTTCGGTAAGGTAGCTCGGGGGTCGGACGGATGCAAGGAACGCCATCATCCGGAGCATGACCGCCTTGCACGAAGACCCCCGCGTCGTGCGCGGGATGGAGCGCCAGCTCGAGCAGCGCCGCCGGATCCTCGACACGGGCGCGCGCCCGATCGGCTGGAAGCTCGGTTTCGGCACGCCAGCCGCGATGGAGCAGCACGGGACGAGCGCGCCGCTCGTCGGCTTCCTCACCGACCGCGGGCTGCGCGAGCCGGGCAGCGAGATCGGGATCGGGACGTGGGGGAAGCCGACGGCCGAGCCGGAGGTCGCGGTCCACATCGCTTCCGACGTACGGGCGGGCGGCGACCGCGATGCGGTCGCGGCGGCGATCGGCGGGCTGGGCGTCGCGATCGAGCTCGTGGACGTCGGAGGCGGCGAGCTCGAGGAGATCCTCGC